>JAUNUE010000022.1 GCA_030538335.1 Allobrachymonas sp.
CACGCGGCGCCAGGCCATGTCGGTGATGTGCAGCAGGCCGTCGATGCCGCCCAGATCGACGAAGGCGCCGTATTCGGTGATGTTCTTGACCACGCCGTTGACGATGGCGCCTTCCTTGAGCGTTTCGAGCAGCTTGGCGCGCTCTTCGCCCATGCTTTCTTCCAGCACGGCGCGGCGGCTCAGCACCACGTTGTTGCGCTTGCGGTCGAGCTTGATGACCTTGAACTCCATCGTTTTGTTTTCGTAGGGAGTCAGGTCTTTGGTGGGACGTGAATCAACCAGCGAGCCGGGCAGGAAGGCGCGGATGCCGTTGACCAGCACGGTGAGGCCACCCTTGACTTTGCCAGCGGTGGTGCCGGTAACAAATTCGCCCGATTCAAGGGCTTTTTCCAGGCTCAGCCAAGATGCCAGGCGCTTGGCGGTGTCGCGCGAAAGAATGGTTTCGCCAAAGCCGTTTTCGGCGCTGCTGATGGCTACCGACACAAAGTCGCCAGCTTCAACTTCGAGTTCGCCCTGGTCGTTCTTGAATTCTTCGATGGGTACATAAGCCTCGGATTTGAGGCCGGCGTTGACCACGACGTGGTTGTGTTCGACGCGCACCACTTCGGCGGTGATGACTTCGCCCGTGCGCATTTCGGCGCGTTTCAGGGACTCTTCAAACAGGGCGGCAAAAGATTCGGACATGAAATTTCCTGTCTGCTTCCGGGAACGGGGCAGCACCATTGCTGCGCTCTAGTCGGAAACAGGGGTTGGGTTGTGGCAGGTGCCACGGGTACTGCATTGCAAAAAATCCGCTGGCGGCCCATATTCCCTGCCGCAACTGCATGCAGCAAGAGAAAGCCTCCAACGGTACGGGTGCTGGTTATGCGCAGGAAAAGAACCCGAAAGGAATTCAGCGCTGCGGCGCAACCGGCTGTTTGTCTTGCCACCAGGCCAACACCTGTTGCACCGATGCGGGTACATCGAGCGTGGAGTTGTCGAGTAGCAAGGCGTCTGGCGCGGGCAGCAGGGGCGAAGCGGCGCGGTTGCGGTCGCGCGCATCGCGTGCCTGCAAATCGGCGCGCAGACTGTCAATATTAGCAGAAAAGCCTTGGCAAATCAATTGTTTATGGCGGCGTTGCGCACGTTCTTCGGCATCGGCCGTCAAAAACACCTTGAGCTGCGCATCCGGGAAGATCACGGTGCCCATGTCGCGCCCGTCAGCCACCAGCCCCGGCGCGCGGCGGAAGCTGTGCTGCAGCGCCAACAGGGCCTTGCGCACCTCGGGCAACACCGAGGCTTTGGAGGCGTCTACGCCTGCCTCTGCGGTGCGGATGTCGGACGTGACGTTGTCGTTTCCCAGCCACACCTGCTGGCCGCCCAGTTCATCGGTGGCAAAGCGCACCGGCAATGTCGCTGCCAGCACGGCAATAGCCGTTTCGTTGGCAGGATCAATCGCCAGCCCGGCACGGCGGGCCGCCAGCGCGGCAATGCGGTACAGCGCGCCCGAGTCCAGCCAGTGGTAGCCCAACTGCTGTGCCACAGTTGAGGCCAGCGTGCCCTTGCCCGAAGCCGAAGGGCCGTCGATGCACAGCACCGGAATGTCCAGGGTTTGCGCCTGCGTCAGGCCGAACAGGGTCGGGAAATACGTGGGAAAGGTCTTGTCCACGCACGCCGGGTCTTCAATGCGCACCGGCAGGCCCGCCGGGTTGAACGCCGCCAACGCAAAGCACATCGCCATGCGGTGGTCGTCGTAAGTTTGAATGCTTCCCTGTTTCCACGCTTGTTGATCGGCGGGCGGTGTAATGCGGATAAAGTCAGCGCCCGCTTCCACCGTCGCGCCCAGCTTGCGCAGTTCGGTGGCCATGGCAGCGATGCGGTCGGTTTCTTTCACGCGCCAACTGCCGATGTTGCGCAGTGTGGTCGTGCCCTCGGCGTACAGCGCCATCACGGCCAGCGTCATCGCGGCATCGGGGATGTGGTTGCAGTCCATATCCACGGCACGCAAAGGCCATGCGCCGCGTGCAATGGTGATGCTGTTGGCTGTGGCGGTGATCTCTGCGCCCATGCTGCGTGCCGCATCGATAAAGGCAATGTCGCCCTGGATCGAGTTGGTGCCCAACCCTTGCACCACAACCTGCTGTTTTTGCGCCGGGTTGGCCGCGATGGCGCCCAGCGCAATGAAGTAGCTGGCCGAAGACGCATCGGCCTCCACATGCAAGCTGCCGGGGCTTTGGTAGCGGCTACCCGCAGACACGGTGAACTGCTGCCAACCCGTCTCGGCATCGCGCTGCACGGTCACGCCAAAACGCTGCATCATCGCCAGCGTAATGCCGATATAGGGTTTGGAGATCAGCTCGCCTTGCACTTCAACCGTCAGCGTGTGCCCCGCCAGCGGCGCAGCCAGCAACAACGCAGTAAGAAATTGACTTGATACATCGCCGCGCACCGAGATGCGCAGGTTGCCATCGGCACCCACGAGCGCGGGGCTGCGGGGATTGATCTGCAACGGCGGATAGCCTTCCTGCCCCGCATAGCCAATCTGTGCGCCCAACTGGCGCAGGCCATCGACCAGATCGCCAATTGGCCGCTCGTGCATGCGCGGTATGCCGCTCAACACAAAATGCCCGTCCAGCAGCGCCAGCGCCGCCGTCAGCGGGCGCATGGCCGTGCCGGCATTTCCCAAAAACAGCTTCACCGGCGCCTGCGCCTGTTTGCAGGCCTCGGGCAAGTGCCCTGCCGTGCCGTCGATCTGCACCGTGTTGCCATCGCGTTCCACCTTGCAGCCGATCTGCGGCAAGGCAGCCAGCATCACCCGCGTGTCATCCGAATCCAGCACATCGTGCAGCGTGGTGCGCCCCTCGCACAAGGCCGCCAACAACAGCACGCGGTTGCTGATGCTTTTGGAGCCCGGCAACACCACCGTGCCGCTGGCCGATTGCAAGGGTGGAATGTCGAGATAGGCAGGGCGGTTGGGGTTCATGGCAGGCAGCAGATATGAAATTGCATGCCCGTACCTGCAAACGTTTGCGGGTGGGGCGTGTTGATTCTATCGGGCTGTTTCTACCACGCTGTTTCATCCATCCAGGCCGAGAAACCCCCCGCTCTGGTGCGCCCACAGCCGGGCGTACAGGCCGCCTTTTGCTACCAGCTCGGCGTGGGTGCCTTCTTCCACAATGCGGCCCTGGTCGAGCACCACCAGGCGGTCCATCGCTGCGATGGTTGAGAGCCGGTGCGCGATGGCGATCACGGTTTTGCCTTGCATGAGCTGGTACAGGCTTTCCTGAATGGCGGTTTCGACTTCGCTGTCGAGCGCGCTGGTGGCTTCGTCCAGCAGCAGGATCGGCGCGTTCTTGAGCATGACGCGCGCAATGGCAATGCGCTGGCGCTGGCCGCCTGAAAGCTTCACGCCGCGCTCGCCCACCTGCGCGTCGTAGCCCGTGTGGCCTTTGCTGTCAACCAGCGTCTGGATGAAATCGTGCGCCTGCGCTTGGCGTGCGGCCTGCACCATGTCTTCTTCCGTTGCTTCGGGGCGGCCGTAGAGAAGGTTTTCGCGGATGGTCCGGTGCAGCAGTGCGGTGTCTTGCGTGACCATGCCGATGGCGCGGCGCAGGCTGTCTTGTGTGACCTGGCGGATGTCCTGCCCGTCAATGCGGATGCTGCCCGTTTGCAGGTCGTAAAAGCGCAGCAGCAGGTTGACCAGCGTGGATTTGCCCGCGCCCGAAGGTCCCACCAGGCCGAGTTTTTCGCCGGGTTGCAGGCGCAGGTTCAGGTCGTGGATGACCTGGTTTTTGGGCGCATCTGTTGCTTGATCGGGTGAAGTTGCAGCGCGGGTGCGGGGTGTGTCGTAGGCGAAGTTGATGTCTTCAAACACCACCTCGCCGCGCGTTACTTCGAGCGGCTGCGCGTTGGGCGCATCAACCACCTTGTTGGGGCGGCTGAGCATGTTCAGTCCGTCGCGCACGGTACCGATGTGCTCGAACAGCATGGTGCTTTCCCACATGATCCAGTGCGCCATGCCGTTGAGCCGCAGCGTCATGGCGCTGGCTGCAGCCACGGCGCCAGCGGTGATCTGCCCGCGGCTCCACAGCCAGATCGCCAGCGCGGTGGTGCAACCGATCAACGCAATCGTCAGCACGTTGTTGCTGGTGTTGATGCCCGTGACCAGCCGCATCTGCCCGTGCACGGTTTGCAAAAATTCCTGCATTGCCTCTTTGGCGTAACGCGCTTCGCGCCCCGCGTGCGAAAACAGCTTGACCGTGTTGATGTTGGCATAGGCGTCGGTAATGCGCCCGGTCATCAGCGAGCGTGCATCGGCCTGCTGTTGCGAAACATGCGCCAGTTTCGGCACGAAGAACGACAGCACGCCCACATACAGCAGCAGCCACACGCCAAACGGCAGCAGCATGAGCGGGTGGAACTGCCCCACCACCGTGACCAGCGTGGCGAAGTACACAAACACAAACACCATCACCTCGCCGAGGATGTTGCACATGTCGCGCACGGCCAGCGCTGTTTGCATGACCTTGGTTGCTACGCGGCCCGAAAACTCGTCCTGGTAAAAGCCCATGCTCTGGCGCAGCATGAGGTGGTGGTACACCCAGCGCAACCGCATCGGCACATTGCCCGCCAGCATCTGGTGCTGGATGACGGTGTGTAAAAAACTCAGTAGCGGAATGCAGGCCGTGGCAATGGCCAGCCAGGCGAGCGTGCGCCCCTCGCGCTGGAACAATTCGGCAGGCGGCACACTTGCCAGCCAGTCGACAATGCGGCCCAGAAAGCCGAACAGCAAGGCCTCCAGCACGGCCACCACAGCCGTAAGCGACACCAGTGCAGCAAAACGCCACCCCAGGCCGTAGAGCGAATAGCGCACAAACGCCCAGAACGTGGGCGGTGGAATCTGGGCCTGAGGGTGTTCCCCACTGAGGTCGGGGAAGGGGTTGATGAGTTTTTCAAAAAAGCGCAGCATGCGGCGGCATTATGGGGTAAACCCGGAGTTTTGTGGATGGATGGGTGGCACATACCGTCTGCGCAGCCCACAAGGCCAGTCTTTGCAGACTGGCCTTGTGGGACCGCAGAGGCTGCTTATGCCAGAGCTTCTTCCTTGCTGGGCATTTGTCCGAACTTGCCTGCAGCATAGTCGTCAAAAGCCTGCTTGATTTCGGCCTGGTTGTTCATCACGAGTGGGCCATAGCCAAAAATCGGCTCGTTGATGGGCTCGCCTGTCAGCAACAGCAGGCGGGCATCGTCTTTGGCCTCGATGCGCACGTCGCTGCCTTCGCGGCTGAGTGTGATCAGGCGGGCTTCGGTCGCGGCATCAGAACCGTTGACATGGATGGCGCCCGTTTGCGCCAGGATCATGGTTGTCCAGCCCTCGGGCTG
Organism: Allobrachymonas sp.; assembly: GCA_030538335.1. Taxonomy (GTDB): domain Bacteria; phylum Pseudomonadota; class Gammaproteobacteria; order Burkholderiales; family Burkholderiaceae_C; genus Brachymonas. The sequence goes on from JAUNUE010000022.1 coordinate 5,362, forward strand.
GGGCAAGGAAACGGTCTTGCCACCTTTGACCTGCACATCCCATACCTGCATGGGCGTAAAGGTGTGGGCCGGGCCGCGCTGGCCGCCGTATTCGCCCGCGATGACGCGCACCGTACCGGCATCGTCAGGCAGCGCCACCGCAGGGATGCTGGCGTTGGCAATGCCTTGATAAGCAGGCGCGGTCATCTTGTCTTTGGCAGGCAAATTCACCCACAGTTGCACCATGTGAAAAAGCCCGCCAGAACGGCTGTAGGCCTCGGAATGAAATTCTTCGTGCAGGATGCCGCCGCCAGCCGTCATCCATTGCACGTCGCCGGGGCCGATCACGCCGCCTGCGCCCGTGGAGTCGCGGTGCTCCACCTCGCCGTCGTACACGATGGTAACGGTTTCAAAACCCCGGTGCGGGTGCGCGCTTACGCCGCGACGGTAGCCGCTGTTGGGTTCAAACTCGAAGGGTGCCGCATAGTCGAGCAACAAAAAGGGGCTGCGGTTTTCGGGGAAACGTTCATAGCTGAATACACCATGCACGGGAAACCCGTCGCCGACCCAATGGCGACCCGGTGGTAAATAGACATGAAGGACTTTTTTCACTGCGCAACTCCCGCAAACGTTGAACGCACTTGGCGTTGATGACATCATGTGTGGGTACAAACCGCAATTGCAAGAACGCCATCAACCCGCCCTCGGCCCCCGCCAGACAAGTCAGGCGCCCCAGAAATACCGCGTAATGTGAAAAAATACCGGTGCAGCAAAGATGATCGAATCGGTGCGGTCGAGCATGCCGCCATGGCCCGCGATGAGCGTGCCCCAATCCTTGATGCCGCGGTCACGCTTGATGGCCGACATGACGAGGCCACCGAAAAACCCCATCAGGCACATCACCAGCGAGATCAGCGCGGCTTGCCACGGTGCAAACGGTGTGATCCAGTACAGCGCCGCGCCCAGTGCCGTGGCGCTGGCGATGCCGCCGATCAGCCCCTCCCAGGTTTTGGAAGGCGAAAGTACGGGTGCCACCTTGTGTTTGCCAAAGAGCTTGCCCCAGATGTATTGCAGCACATCGCTTCCTTGCACCACAATCACCAGATAGGCAATCAGCAGGAACAGGCGTTGCGGCTCGTAGTGGGGAATGTTGAGCGTGAGCAGCGCGGGCACGTGGCTTAAGCAATAGATGCAGACCATCAGCCCCCACTGGATGGTGGCGCTGCGTGCGAGAAAGTGGCTGGTGTCGCTCTTCCATGTAGAGAGAATGGGCAGCATCAAGAAACCATACACCGGCAGCAAGATGGAATACAGCCCGTACCAGTTGATCCAGATCAGGTAATACTGCAAGGGCAACGCCACCGCATAGGCAAACGCGATGCTGTAGCGGTCGGCCTCGTGCCGCTCGGCAATGCGCAGGTATTCGCGCAGCGCAAAGGCCGATATGGCAATAAACAGCACGATCACGCCGTTGCGCCCCAGCAGAAGCGACAGGCCAATCACCCCGATCATCACCCACCAGGCGTTGATGCGCGCCACCAGATTGTCGAGCACGCCATGCGGCTGCATTTTGGCCACACGCCAGCGCAGCAGCCAGGCAATGCTGCTGGCCAACACCAGCACGGCGCCAATGCCGCCGAACAGCAGCTTGACCGTATCGCCATAAGGCAGTGGCGGTACAGCAGGGACAAAAATGGGATGGATTTGTGAGTAGGTCATGTGGGTGGTGTGTACAGGCGTGTTTGCAAGGTGTATGCGAAGCGCCCGTTTGTGTCGATGGTTTGCAGGGGTGATTGTTGCAGGGCTCGCCATTCGTCGGCACTTACGCCGGTTGCAGTGCGCGCTAACGAAGCCCATGCTGAAACAGATTTACTAATCACCGGATACACGGGTCTTGAGATGCGGTGGGGGTTTGCCGTTGATGCAGCGGTCTTTTTCAGCCATGGACAAGGCAGTGATGGTGCATGCGCCAGTTATTTCGCTGATAACGGCTGGTATACGGCCATCGGCATCGGCGCAGCCCAGCGTCTGGCCATTGGGGTGTTGCATGGCGTAGGGCATGTGGGCTGCCGGTTTTCCATCAAACAGCCGCAGCACGAAGGGGCCGCATTTGCATTCTGATCCGATCACGTCTTTGCAGGCGGTGCCAAGCGGTGCCGTTTTGAGCAGACACTCTTTGTAGGTATTGCTGCCTTGCTCCAGGCGCTCGCACGCTTGCCGGGTTTGCGCCGTGCGCAGCAGCGCTTCTTCGCGCTCGGCCATGCTGCCTGTGACCAGCTCCCAGCGGATATCGCCCAGGTTTGCGCCCGTGACGTTCCAGGTGTATTCATGCATGCCGCTGGGCAGTTGCCGCACACTGTGTGCGTTGTGCTGCAGCATCCATCCATCGGTGCGGATGATGAGTGTGCCGCGCATACCCCGGCGTACGTCTTCGGCCATGCGCGTGATAAAGGCGCTGGTTTGTGCATCAGCGGGGTCTGCATCGGCCTCATGTCCGTTTTGCGGGTCGGGGTTGACCAGGGCCTGCGCTGCCTGGTGCATGCCATGGCCTATGGCATTGGCCCCGTGCGACTGTGGCACACTCAAGAACAGCACCCGCTCAGACAAGGGCGAATACCGCACGTTCAATTCGTCCAACCATGCCACGTTTTGATGGTGACGCAGCGTGTAGCTGTCATCTGGCCGCAGCTGCATGCGCGTTGCGGCGTCGCGGTTGTTGATAGATGCAAGCATCTGGCGTTTGAAATCCGGGCGGCTTGGTAGATAAGCGCCTTCATGCCCCAGATCAGGTTCGGGATTTTTTGGAGGATGCGCTCTGATAAACGCTTGCGCCTGCACCAGTTGTTCGTACAGGTCCTCAAAGCGCCCCTCGTAGCGCATCTCTACCCGACCATCGTTGTGGAAGGTCATGGTTTGCGTGGCCTGTGCAGGGTATGCAAAATCCTTCAGGCAGCCGCTCAAAAACAGGGGCAGTGCCAGTGCCGCCAACCACAGGCGCGGGGCTGGCAAACGGCGTTGGGGTGCTTGCATGGTGTCATCTCCTTGTGTTTGTGTCTTGCGGCGCCTCGGTGGCAGGTGGCGATGCCTGCTCATGCGCCGTGCGGTGCCAGCGCGTTTTATCAAAGCGCTGGCGCGCATCTGCGCACTATTGTGAGCCTTGACAGATTGCGTGCGCGCAATACCGCATTTTTCTCGTGGTCATTGGGTCATAAAGATCAGTAGCTGAAATAGCATATGGCTTTGCCTGCGCTGCAAGCGACGTACAAAAATGCAGTTCCGCCATGTTTGAAAGTATGAAAAAAGCGCTCGACTTGCTGCGCTTGGAACAGGCCGTGCACGCCTGGCATCCTGTGAGTGCGACCTTGTTCGCCCGGTTGCCGGGGCAGTTGCATCTCATGCAAGAGCAAGGCGAATCCGCACCTTGGGACGAATTTCGCACCTTGTGCACGATTCACACGCAAGCAGGCGATGTACATGGCGTATTGGAGCTGCTGCGCTGCTCGCCTGATGGCCCGGCGCGCGCACAAGCCTTGATGCTGACACATGATTTTTGGCGTAGCCATACGCCACCAGCATGGATGATTCCCTGGGATGCATGGCTGACCCGCACGCCGCAGGACGGTGATGTGTACCGGCGTGGCTGGCTTGCCAGCGGCGAAGCGCAGGAAGATCAGCGGCGCGAAGCGCTCGCCAACGCATGGCGTCATGTGGCAGATATATTGATGCACCAGGCCATGCAGCACGCGGATTGGCAACACTGGCGTGTGTTGTCTGCCTGGGGCGGCACAGACACTGCCTACGCACTCAGTTACCCCAGCGAACATGCCGTATGCCTACAATACCGCAACAGCCCGTATTGCCCCGCACGACTGCGTGTGTTGTGGCAAGCACAGCAAACCTGGCTGGCGCATCTACACAGTGGTTTGCCCGTGCCAGAGCAGCATGATGCCGATCTGCTGCAGGCTGCAGAAGGTTTCTTCAGCGGGGTAGACCCCGCATGCGCCTACTGGTTGCTGAGGTTCTGGTCCACCCGGAACATGGGCGAGCCGCATCACATGCAAACCGGCATCACACTATGCCGGTACGCACACAGTCTGCCCGCGCAATGGCGCTTGATGGATGAAGACTGGAGCTACGCCATTGCACAGCGACCGCCGCCCGACCCGCACAACTGGGCGGTGAATGGTCATCTGGTTTATGGCCCGCAAGACCATGCGGACGTGCAGGCTTGGGTCAGCACTCTGCCTGAAACATGGCATCAGGCTGCGCATGCAGAAACACGGCGTCGCGAGATGGAATACCAGGCGTTTGTGTCGATGAAGTGAGCCGGTTCACACCATACTGCCCGCCCATGCCGAGCGTTATCCTTAGCAAAATCCTGCACAAGAGCATGGAGCTAACACGAGCCTCATTTTTGCACGCACATGATCCATGCCCGTGCCTGCAAAAAACGGCCATGCAGCAACCAAGTGCCGCAGCGCTTAAATACAGCAAAATAGGCTGGCTCAGAATCAGCCAGTCGAGTTGGCATGGCTGCCAGCAAAACGGGAGGATGTTTTGACAATGGCATGGATCAAACGCATGGTGCGCATCTCGCTTTTGCCTGCATGTATTGTGCTGCTGCCTGCACGACTTGCGGCCCAGGACGATGCCGACCCGGTGGTCAGGCCGCCATGCCTGCTGCATTTGCAGCAGATACAACACACTACTGACGATGTGCTGCACTGCTTATCCAGCGAAACCGCCCTGCTCAGGCAGACCTTGAATGACGCTGCACCACATCACGCCAACCGCCTGCTGACCATGTTCAGGAAAGATGTGGATGCGCTGATCTCCATTTTGTATGCCACGCCCGAACAAACCGCCTTGTTCTCGGAGCCAGACCAAATGCTGCGGTATCTTCGTCAGCCTTCCGTGCACGCGCCCGGCAGCCAGGGAGCACCAGTGCTGCCTGCAGACCTGGACACGACCATGCCCGGCAATATGGCCAAGCTGGAGCGGGCGGGTCTGCGCTATGTGGACATGTCTGAGGGGGAGGTGGCCATTCATCCCCAGCCGCAATTCCTGCTGGATCTGTTTGGCGCACACGTCAGCGCCGATTACCGACATTTTCTTCGCCTTGAAAGCCAGAAAAACAAGCACCTTCCGGGCATGGGGCAGTACAACTACAACGATTGGCCCATGATGGGGAAACGCCTGGCTGCCTGGGAGCATTTCCTGGAGCAATACCCCGACAGCCCTCTGGCCATACAGGCCAAACGCCACTACGGCTACGAGCAGTCGCTGTATCTGGTGGGGGGCGAATACACCCCGGCCATCGACAGCGAAACCGGCAAAGTCGTACCTATCCTGCAGCAGGAATGGCGCAGCTTCGCCCGCCAACACCCGCGCAGCCTCACCACCCGGCTGATCCGGCTCCTGCGTGACCAGCTCCATATCGACCCGGTGGAAAAAATGCAGCGCATCCAGCGTGTGCAGTCGCAGGCCCTGGAGATGGACATGTCGCAGTAATGACAACAGGGCGCTGGTTCATGCCCCGGCGCTTTTGAGATCGTGCACCAAATCGTCAAAAGGCCCCAGATCCAGAGCCTTCTTGTCATCTGCCACCACCACGTGGCCGTTGGGCAGTTGCAGCCAGTAGAAAATATCCAGCTTGCCCAATGCGCCTTCGCCTATGCGCAGCACGGTTTGGCTGGGCAGGTGCCAAAGCTGGGCCATGTCATCGCGGCACAGCAAATTGGCATCGCGCAACAGCACCAGCCATCCGGGCGGCGCTGGTGCCAGTGTGATGTGACAAGCCATGTTTTCTACCCGGTGGGTTTGCACCACACCATCGCCCAGGCTGGCGGTTTTCAGGTTTTCGCGGGCATCCATCCAAGCCCAGCTGTCGCCATGCAGTGGCGCTGTCTTGAGGCGGCAGGACAAATCATGCTCGAAAATGCCCGTGGGCAGGAAGGTTTCACCGTTCCACACGAAGAACTGGCTGCCCGCAAACAGCAAGGTGCGCCCGTCGCCAGTGCGGGCAAAGCCTGTTACCTTGCCGTGGCGCAGTGTGGCAGGCGGCAAATCGAGCACGGCTTGCGGCTGTGCGTGCGTGGGCTGATGTGCCAAGCCCCGGTAGACCCAGGCCTTGGTGCGCTCGGCCAGCAGCAGGTCAGCGCCTGCAAATGCAATTTTCGGGTCTGCCACCCCCTTGAGGTATGCGGGTTGTGGCAAGTCTTGCGCATGCCCTTGCGGCGGCCGTGGCTGTGCAGCACAGTGAAGATGCAAGGGGTCGCCGGGCCGCTTGCTTGTGAAAAAAGCAATGCACATGGGCGCAGCAGCATCTGTTTGCGCCACCATGACGGGCAAATTCTCCAGCGCCTGCAGACGCGGCGGCCACTCGTGCACATCCCACCATGCCCAGGGCTTTTGCGTGTCATACACAGGGGCGCTGGCAAAGGCAATGGTGGGGCCATGCATATCCAGTGCGCTGCCTTGCATGGGTTGCATGCTGATCCGCACAGGCGTGGCATGCGGCAGTCGGGTTGCAGGCGCAGGCGGTGGCGTGGAAGCGTCTGCCAGGCAGCGCTGTGCCACATGGCCACCTGCTTGTGCAGCGGCTTCAAACACTGCCGCCTGCGAGCCGGGCAAGACCACCAAGGTATGGCTGTCATCGCCAAAGTCCAGCGTATAAAGCGCCAGCGCCTGCCCCGCAAGCTGCACGCCCAGTTGCCCCAGCCACTCATCCAGCGGCCAGTGCCTGCAATCGCTCGCCATCTCTTGCAGGTGTGATGCGCCAAGTGCCGGGTAGTGCACCTGCCAGGCCTGCTGCAGCGCGTTCAACGCATTTTCGGGGCTGGCTTTCCAGTTTGCATGTGCGCCCCGTTCACCGGTTTGCAGTTGCTTGAAAAAATCATCATCAAAGCCATGGGCGGGTGCTGTATCCATGTGTTGTTTGCCGTTTCCAGGTTCAATGCAGATACGATAGAAACACGCCCACGGCGACCAGGCCCTGCACCACCACACAGGCCACATAACGCCCTGCCAGCCGCCGACAGCCGTCCATGCGCCCGGCCAGGGTGCGCACCGGCGCATCTGCCTTGCTGGTGCGCAGGCCGAGGCGGCTCAGTGCGGTATCAAGTTCGGCCAGGCTGACAAACTGGCCTGTTGCCAACTGCCTGAACAAGCGGGCATCCAGCGCAAGGCGCAAGGCATGCCAACGCTCAAGCACCGCTGCCGCCACCACGGCCCACAGCAACCAGGGCATATGCCTGTTGTGCCAGACATCCAGCAAGCAGGCCAGCACCCCCAGGCACTGCAGCAGCCAGGCCAGTGGCGCGAGCTGCAGCACGGCGCACAACCACGCCGCCTGTGCGGCACACAGGGCGCGGTCGCCATCGCCCAGCGCCGCTTGGGCATGGGCCGCCGCATGGTTTGTGGTTGGAGCGGGCGTGTGTTCAGGAGCTGGTGTTTGCATCAGGGCTGCCTCACATCAGATGTTGGCAAGGCTTTGCGTAAGCACATGCCTGTTGCACAGCATGCAGGTGTGCAGTGTGCAGCACCACCTGCGGGCGCACGCGGCGAATGCATGCCAAAGCTTCATCTGCGTTGGTGCAATGCCCACTGTCTACCAGCCATGTGGCCAAAGCGGCTGCACTGCGCGAATAACCCAGTGCGCAGCAGGCCCACAGCGGCGGGGCCTGGTGCGAGACGTTTTTTTGCATATCGGCAATCGCTCTGCTGGCTTGCTGCAACTGGTCAGGCGTGGGCGGCAGCAAATCGAGCAGGGGTACGCAGCGTGCATCTGCCTGATGTGGCGCTTGCAGCTCGGCGCACAGGCTCACGATGCGCGGTCGGCCTGCCGCAACCCATTCAGATGTGGAGGGCAAACGCCCCAGCCAGACGCCGGGCAACACTTCGTTGGCGAGGGCTTGCCCGCGTGTCCACAACCGGGCGTTGATCCACGCCGCCACGCGGTACGGGGCATACAGCCAGCGCGCCGCCCAGCCCATGCGGCCATGCGGCTGCATGGCAAAACCCCTCGCATCCAGAAAAGCATAGTTGGCAGCCACCAGCAGCAAGGCCAGGGCAGGCCACCACCACAGCAGCCCCCATGCCGTGCTGCGCATGGCTCCTGCGGCGCACAGTACGGCACCTGCGCCATACAGGCTGGCCAGCTTGATGGCCTTGCCTGTGGGTTGGCGCATGTCCTGCACCGGCAGTTTTTCGCCATGCACGGGCCACAGCCAGCAGCACCACACGCCCAGCAGCGCGCCGGTGGGAATATCGATGAAATGGTGCTGGTAGGTGGACAGCACCGAAACGCAGATCAGCAAGGTCCAGCCGTGCAGCAAGCCACGTGCCCAGCGGGCATGGATGAACTGGCGGTACCAGTCCCACAAGATCACGGCTAACGCGATGTGCAGCGAGGGCGCCTGGTTGAAGGGTTTGTCAAATCCGCGCAGCGCGTTGAACAGCAGCGCCGGTGCCCCTTCAACAGCAGGCGCGCCAAAGGTAAAGGCCAGCGGCCAAAGAATGAAGCACGTCACCGCGATGATTTGCGCCGTGAGCAAGCGCAGCCCGTGCCGGTGCAACTGTTGCCGGTTGACGGCCAGAAACACCGACAGCGCGTAGAAGGCGTTGATGCTCCAGTAGGGATAGATCGTCCACGGCACAAATGGAATGCCATGCTCCCACCCGAACACGACCGACGGCACCTGGCCGTGTGCAGCAGCCTGCGCCGCCAGGTAATTGGCCAGGCCGTAGCTCAGGTAAAAGAACGGGCCAAGACCGGCCAGCCAGAGCAGCGCCAGCTTCCACGGGCGGGCAGCAGGTATGTCCGGCGCGCCGGTGGCAGGCTGCACAGTGGCCTGGTTCATGGGCGTCTGGCCAGCGACACTGTAAAAATGCCCCACGCGTCAATGCGCTGGGTGATTTTCTCGAACCCGGCTTCAGCCACCAACTGATCCATCTCGGCCTGCGTGCGCCGCCGCATGACCCAGGCTTGCCCCTGGCGGTGGCTGGTCAATGCGCGGGCAATCAGTTCAAGTTGCGGGTGCCAGGGCTGGCCAGTGTAGACGAGGTAGCCACCCGGCTCCACCGCATCGGCCATGCCTTGCAGCGAGCGCAGCACCATGCCGTTGTCGCCAAACAGTTCGTACAGACCACTGACCACGCCCAAGGTGGGGCGCTCGCCCGCCATGCGCACGCTGGCCACGCTTTGCCGGTCAAAGGCATCGGCCTGCACAAATTGCGCCTTGGCCTGCAGGCCGCGCGCGGCAATCAAGGCCTGGCCGTCGCGCACGTTGATGTCGCTGTAATCGCGCAGGGTGATGGCGGCAATAGCGTCCTGCAAGGGCTGCACGGCATCCAGCACATAGCGGCCGTGGCCTGCGGCAATGTCGAGAATACGCACTTCGTGCCCGGCCTGTTGCAAGCGGTTGATGGCTTCGCGCAGCAGTTCTTCCACATGGATTTTGCGCTGGCGGATGCCGCGCCAGCCAATCGAGTTGAGATAGCTTTTGTCAATCGCGGTGCCAATCAGGGGCACCCCCTGGGGCCGGTTGCGGTAGACGTAATCGAGCGTGCTGCCGGAATCAAAACCCGTGGAGTGCCGCAACGCCACCACTTTTGACAACATGACACCCATCTTTAGGATCGCTCGCGTCTCCGCCAATTACAGGCCGCGTG
>JAUNUE010000284.1 GCA_030538335.1 Allobrachymonas sp.
GTCTCGCCTGTCAAGCCTTTTTTGCTCGGTTTTGTGCAAACCCTGCCTGATAAGGCATCCGGTTTTTCCACACCCCAAAGCACAACTGCACCAGTTTGGCGCTGCTTGCCCCCAAGGCACTCATCTTTGATTTGCCTTTTGCCAGCAAGCGTTCATACAGCGCTTTTACATCCGGGTTATGTCTGACGGCTACTACCGCCGCCATAAACAGCGTAGCCCGTACTTTGGCAGGCCCCGCCTTGGACAAACGGCTTCTGCCCAGTACAGACGTGCCCGACTGGCGCTCTATGGGGGTCAGCCCCAAATACGCTGCCACCTGCTCTGCACGGTCAAGCGCCTTGGCCCTGAACAAACCCGTCATCAAGGTGCCAATACGCTCACCTACGGCAGGAATGCTTTGCAACAAGCTGCAGTCTTCCTTCAGGTCTGGATGGCGGTCAATGTGGTCGTGGATTTCCCTGTCGAGCTTGTCCAGTTGTTGTTGCAAAAAGACGATGCCTTCCTCTACCGGGCGTTGCACTGTTCTATGGCTATGGCCGCTTGCAGCTTCTCAAGCCGGTTGCGCTCACGTTGCAAGTCTCCAGCCAGAGCATCACGTCGTGCCAGTAGCGCCCGCAGCACTCTGGCGTGTGCAGGCGGGGGTTACCGTGCAGTGTCGGAGCTGGCAAGGAGAGCAAGCAAAGGGCGCGATCTACTACGTGGCGAAGTCAGGCTTCAAGGGCAGAAACGCGCTACCTTTGCTTGCAGGGGGAAAGATACAAGGCTGGAGCTGCCGAAGGCGATTCCGGCGCATGCTCTTTCAACGATCCCATTCGGCAGAATCTGCTGCGCAGGTTCTGCCTACGCGGCTTAGGGCAAAGGGGGGGCAACCCAACTTCCAACACGACCCTCGGCGTTCTCTGCGCCTCTGCAGTGAAACCGTTTTATAGCCGTGCGTTGTCGTCTTTGGTCACCATGCGCCACTGGCTGCGCGCTGCGCTGGCCTCGGTAATCAGGGCTTGCAACCGCGCACTGTCGCCGTCTTCGATGGCGCGGGCAAAGCTGTGCAAGGCATCCACCAGCGCATCCAGTTGCTGCAGCACTTCTTCGCGGTTGCATAAAAAGATGTCGCGCCACATTTCTGGGTCGCCTGCGGCAATGCGGGTGAAGTCGCGAAAGCCCGAGCCGCCCAGCGCCAGAATGTCGGCTGCGCCGTCCTGATTGAGGATGCTGTGCATGAGCGCGAATGCCGTGAGGTGCGGCAGGTGGCTGATGGCGGCAAAGGCTGCGTCGTGCGCTTGCGGCGTCATGGTCTGCACCTTGCAGCCCAGCGCCTCCCACAGCGCGGTGACCTGCTGCAAGGCACCAATGCGTGTGTTGCGGCTGGGCGTGAGGATGACCTGCTTGCCGCGGTACAGGTCGGCGTCGGCATGGGCAATGCCCGCCACCTCTTTACCGGCAATCGGGTGCGCGGGTACAAACTGGCCGATGCGTTCGCCCAATGTGGCTTCGGCTGCTTCGATCACGTTCTGCTTGGTGGAACCCACGTCCATCACGATGGCGTGCACGGGCAGGCTGTCGGAAAAGCTGCGCAGCACAGATTCAGTCGCGGCCACGGGCACGGCGACTACCACCAAGTCAGCTTGCGCCACTGCCTCAGCCGCGCTGCTGGCTGCGGCATGGATCACGCCTGCCTCCAGCGCCGTTTGCAAGGTGGCTTCGCTCAGGCTGTAGGCAACGACCTGGCGCACCAGTTTGGCGCGCTGCATGGCCAAAGCGAGTGAGCCGCCCATCAGGCCGCAACCAATCAATGCAAGGCGGTTGAACATAGGCTTTTTTACTGGACGATGGCGATGGCAAAGCCATCGTATCCCTTGCTGCCCACGGTCTGGATGGCGGTG
>JAUNUE010000285.1 GCA_030538335.1 Allobrachymonas sp.
TGCCAGCAGCGGCACGGCGCGCGTGGCCGGGCTGGATATGCGCACGGCCAGCGCCAGTGCACGGCAGCGCATCGGCTATGTCGCGCAAAAGTTTGCCTTGTACGGCACACTCACAGTGGCCGAAAACCTGCGCTTTTTTGGTGCCGCTTACGGCTTGCGCGGCCAGCACCTGCAACAGCGCATGGTCACCGTGCTGCGCCAGTTTGAACTGCAAGGGCTTGAAAAACAGGCTGCAGCCGAATTGCCGGGCGGGCTGAAGCAGCGGTTGGCGATGGCGGTGGGCTTGCTGCACGAGCCAGAGATCCTGTTTCTTGACGAACCCACCAGTGGCGCCGACCCGCTGGCGCGGCGGGCGTTCTGGCGGCGCATCACAGCCCTGGCGGCCACCGGCACCACCATCGTCATCACCACGCATTTCATGGAAGAAGCCGAGTACTGCGACCGCATCGTGATCCAGGATGCGGGCCGCTTGCAGGCGCTGGGCACGCCGCAGCAGGTGCGCGAGCAGGCCGGTGAAACGCCTGCGCTGCGGCTGGACATGGAGCAGGCTTTCATCCGCATTGTGGAGCAGGCACGCAGCAGCCCGCAGGGCGCGTCGGCCCAAGAGGTGGCGGCATGAATCCGAATCGCAACCCGACAGCGCAAGCTGCCACAGGCGGCGGCTTCTGGCAGCGTTTGCTGTCGCTGATCCGCAAGGAAACGCGGCAACTGGTACGCGACCGCAGCAACTGGCTGGTCGGGCTGGGGCTGCCGATCTTCCTGATCCTGCTGTTTGGTTACGGCCTGACGCTGGATGTGCGCAATGTGCAACTAGTGGTGGCGCAGGATGACCGGGGCCAGACCGCGCACGACATCGTCGCCACTTTGACGGCATCGCCCTTCATACAGGTGCAACGGGCAGGCTCACAGGCCGAGGCGCGCGAGCGCTTGCTTGCGCACAGGGCCGAAGCCCTGCTGTATTTTCCACCTGGTTTTTCCAGTGAAGCCAGCAAGGGCACGGCCAACGTGCAACTGCTGCTGCAAGGCGGCGACCCCATCCGCGCCAAGGCCATACAGGGTTATGTCGAGGGCGCGGTTGCCATCTCGATGCAGAAACACGCAGACCACTTGGGCCTGTCGGGTACGAACGCCGCCAAAGGCGTGGTGGTAATTGACCGCGTCTGGTTCAACGCAGCCAACTCCAGCACCTGGTACCTGGTGCCGGGGCTGATCGTGCTGATCATGACGCTGGTGGGCACTTTCCTCACGGCGATGGTGATGGCGCGCGAGTGGGAGCGCGGCACGCTGGAGGCCATGTTCGTCACGCCCGTGCGCCCGGTGGAATTGCTGCTGGCCAAAATCGTGCCCTATTTTTTCGTGGGCATGGCCGGGCTGCTGATGTGCCTGGTGGCCGCACGCGTGCTGTTCAACGTGCCGGTGCAAGGTTCGCTGTTGATCCTGCTGTTGGCCAGCATGCTATACATGGTGGTGTCACTGGCGACCGGCTTGCTGGTTTCTTCCGTCACCAAGAACCAGTTTCTGGCCAGCCAGTTGGCGCTGCTCGTGAGCTTCATGCCGGCCATGATGCTGTCGGGCTTTATCTTTGACCTGCGCAATGTGCCGGTGGTGGTGCGCGTCGTGGGCCACATGCTGCCTGCCACCTATTTCATGGAGCTGTTGCGCACCCTGTTCCTCGCAGGCAACCAGTGGGGGCTGATCGTGAAAGACTGCCTCATCCTCACCGGCTACGCCGTGCTGCTGCTGGCGCTGGCGCACCGCACCACGCGCAAGCGGCTGGATTGAAAGAACACACCCTCATGCTCACACGCTTTATCGCCTACTGGATGCGCATTGGCAGCCTGTGCTACAAGGAACTGCTGGAGATTTTGAAAAA
>JAUNUE010000286.1 GCA_030538335.1 Allobrachymonas sp.
TTACGATGGAGCTGTACCCGGCCGCGGCTCCCAAAACGGTGGAAAACTTTCTTCACTATGTCGATAGCGGCCATTACGCTGGAACCATTTTTCACCGCGTCATCGACAATTTCATGGTGCAAGGCGGCGGATTTGATGGTCAATACGCACAAAAACCGACCAAGGCTCCCATCGCCCACGAAGGTGAATCTTCCAGCAAAGCCGGGTTGAAAAACACTGTGGGCACGGTCGCCATGGCACGTACCAACGATCCCAACTCGGCCACCGCGCAGTTCTTCATCAACGTCAAGGACAACGCTTTTCTCGACTACAAATCCTCCACGCCGCAGGGCTGGGGCTATGTGGTGTTTGGCAAAGTCATCAGCGGCATGGATGTGGTGGAAAAAATCCGCACCACACCTACCGGCGCAGCAGGCCCCTTTGCCAGCGACGTACCCACCAAAACCGTGGTGATCGAATCAGCCAGACAGATCAAGTAACTCAACAGTTCATCAAGTAAACTTGGCCCCCAAGCGCCTGTCCTTTGCGGCAGGCTTTTTTCCCTTACTTTCTCTGGAAACCCTCAGCATGAGCACCAAAGTCGCCCTGCACATTGCCAACCACGGCACCATCACCCTTGAACTCGACGAAGCCAAGGCGCCCATTACCGTAGCCAATTTCCTTGAATACGTGCGTAAAGGCCATTACAACGGCACCGTGTTCCACCGCGTGATTCCGGGCTTCATGATCCAGGGCGGCGGCTTTGCACCCGGCATGACGCAAAAGCCTACCGCTGCCGAAATCCAGAACGAAGCTAACAACGGTTTGAAAAACGACAAGTACACCGTTGCCATGGCGCGTACCTCGGCCCCGCACTCGGCCAGCGCGCAGTTCTTCATCAACGTGGCCGACAACGACTTTCTCAACCACACCGCCCCTACGGCCCAAGGCTGGGGCTACGCCGTGTTCGGCAAAGTGGTGTCGGGCAGCGACGTGGTGGACAAGATTGCAGGCGTATCTACCGGCAACCGTGGCATGCACGGTGATGTGCCGAAAGAAGATGTGTTGATCGAAACAGCAGAAGTGCTCTGATTTTTTATTGCCCTGCCCGCGCTTTCCATGTCTGCCAGTGAGTTGATCGCACCCGGTCATTGGCAATGCGTGGACTTCGTGGCCGACCTGCATCTGCAGCAGGCCGATGCCACGTTCGATGCGTTTTTTGCTTACCTGCAAAGCACGCCGGCACAAGCGGTGTTTTTGCTCGGCGACATTCTGGAACTGTGGCCGGGCGACGATGCCCTGCAACATCCTGCACACGCATTTGAACGCCAACTGGTAGAAGCCTTGCACACCATCAGCGCAAACAAGGCGCTGTATTTCATGCACGGCAACCGCGACTTCATGGTGGGCCAGGCCTTTTGTACTGCGGCAGGAATGACGCTTCTGGAAGATCCTTGCGTGCTGCAGATGCACACCCCGGAAAATGGGGCCTTGCAGCGCGTGCTGCTGAGCCACGGCGATGCCCTGTGCATTGGCGACACCGCCTACATGCAACTGCGCCAGCAGGTACGCAACCCGGCATGGCAGCAACAGGTATTGCAATTGCCGCTGGAACAACGCCGCGCCCTGGCGCAGCAACTGCGTCAGCAAAGCAGCCAGCGCAAGAATGAACTGGGGGTGGAAGGCTATGCGGACGTGGATGAACCGCTAGCCGTGCAGAGGCTGCAAGAGCGCAGCTGCACTACTCTGGTGCATGGGCATACCCATAAGCCGCAAGACCATGTGCTTGCAACATCGCTTGACCGCAAGGTATTGAGCGACTGGGATCTGCAGGCCGCAAAGCCACGGGGAGAGGTTTTACGCTTGCAAGCCACACAACAAGGCTGGCTCTGGC
>JAUNUE010000023.1 GCA_030538335.1 Allobrachymonas sp.
CAGGCGTGCACCTGCGCGAATGGGAGCAGGCACGCTGCGATCACGCGGTGGGCGACTGCTTTGGCTACCATGCCGTGCAGGTGGGTGCGCCGTTTTTGCCTTTGCTGCGCAGCAGCCGCATCCAGCACCGCTGGACGGCGGCTGTAGAGTTCCCCGGCACCGCTGCCGCAAATGGCAATGGCGTGGCGCCGCCCGACCTGGCGCTGGAACCTGCCGCCCTGCCCTTTACCGAATCCAGCATTGACCTGCTGCTGCTGGCGCATGCTTTGGAGGCCAGCGCCGACCCGCATGCCGCCCTGCGTGAAGCGGCGCGCGTGCTGGTGCCCGAAGGACATTTGGTGCTGCTGGGCTTCAACCCCGGCAGCCTGTGGGGGTTTCAACAACGCCGCCGCCTGCTGGCGCAGCGCATGGGCGGACATGTGCCGCCTTTCATTCCCGATGTGGACGACTTCATCCCCTACCAGCGCCTGTACGACTGGCTGAACCTGCTGGGGTTCGAAATCGACGCCGGGTGTTTTGGCTGCTACCGCCCCGGCGTGCGCAGCCCGCAAGCCTTTGAACGCCTGCGCTGGATGGAGGCCGCGGGTGACCGCTGGTGGCCGTTCATGGGCGGCGTGTATTTTCTGCAGGCCACCAAGCGCGTGCGCGGCCTGCGCCTGATCCAGCCGCGCTGGAAAACCGAAAAAGAAGCGCGCAGCGCCGTCGCTGCCCTGCAGCGCAACAGCACCACCCTGCCCGCACAAGACACTATCCACACCGCATGCAAAAAGTAACAATCTATACCGATGGCGCCTGCAAAGGCAACCCCGGCCCCGGCGGCTGGGGCGTGTGGCTGGAATCAGGCAGCCACAGCAAGGAGCTGTTTGGCGGCGAAGCCAACACCACCAACAACCGCATGGAATTGACCGCCGTGATCCAGGCGCTGCAGGCACTGAAGCGCCCCTGCAAGGTCAGGCTCTACCTCGACAGCCAATACGTGCGCCAGGGCATCACGAGCTGGATCCACGGCTGGAAGAAAAAAGGCTGGAAAACGGCCGACAACAAGCCCGTGAAAAACGCCGACCTGTGGCAGCAACTGGATGCGCTGGTGCAGAACAGCCCGCACGAAATCCATTGGGAATGGGTCAGGGGCCACGACGGCAACCCCGGCAATGAAAAGGCCGATGCGCTGGCGAACCAGGGCGTGGCGCAGGTATTGGGTTTGCCAAACCCTTGATACAAAATACCGGGCGCAGAAGACGCAAAGGTTTCGCAGAAGGTGCGATAAACCAGATGGGCACTCCGCTTTCTTTTGCGGGGGTTGCGCAGCGTTTGCGCCCTTTGCGTGCGGTCCCGTGCTAGGCTACACCTTGCGCAGCACCACACTGCCAATCGAATACCCCGCGCCAAATGAGCAGACCATGCCCAAGTCGCCCGCCTGCAGATCGGCCTGGTGGCGGTGGAAGGCGATGATCGAACCGGCAGAGGCCGTATTGGCGAACTCATCCAGGATGATCGGCGCTTCATCGGCGCTGGGGTCACGCCCCAGCAGGCGTTTGGCAATCAACTGGTTCATGGCCAGGTTGGCCTGGTGCAGCCAGTAGCGTCGCACATCGGCAGGCGCATGGCCGAGTTCTTGCAGGTGCTGCTCCATGTGTTCGGCCGCCATCGGGCACACGTCCTTGAACACCTTGCGCCCTTCCTGGTAGAACAGCAGGTCGCGGTCGTCGGGGTTGCGGTCTTCGCTGCGGTTCATGAAGCCGGCGTTGTTGCGGATGTTGTTGGAAAACAGCGTGGCCAGCTTGCAGCCTTCGACCTGCCAGCGGTGCGCTGCCTTGGATTGATCTGCACGCTCCACCACTACTGCGGTACACACATCGCCAAAAATGAAGTGGCAATCGCGATCGGTCCAGCAATGGTGCGATGAAGTCAGCTCGGGATTAATGACCAGTGCGGCTGTCACTTGCCCGGTCTGCACTGCGTTCACCGCCTGTGCTATGCCAAAGGTGGCCGATGAGCAGGCCACGTTCATGTCAAAGGCAAAGCCGCCTGCGCCCAAAGCCTGCTGGATTTCAACCGCCATGGCCGGGTACTGACGCTGCATGTTCGAAGCCGCGCAAATCACCATGCCGATATCGGCTGCGTCGCGCCCGGCGGCCTGCAAAGCTTCTTTGGCCGCAGCCACACCGGTTTCGGCCATCAGCGACAGGGCCTCGTCGGGCCGGGCCTGCAGCCGTGGCCGCATGCGGGCGGGGTCGAGCACGCCGGTTTTTTCAACCACATAGCGTTGTTTGATGCCCGAGGCTTTTTCGATGAACTCCACGCTCGACGGCTGCAAGGCCGCCACGGTGCCTGCGGCAATGGCATCGGCATGCGTGTGGTTGAAAGTTTCGGCGTATTGGTTGTAGGCGGCAACCAGTTCCTGGTTGCTGATGGCGTGCGGGGCAACCCACAGTCCAGTGCCACTGATGACGGCTTGGTGCATGGTGCGCAGTGCGGCAAGGCCGCAAACAAAACCTGTCATTCTACGCCGCATCGTGGGTTTTTGCCCGGTACCCGATGGGCGCGAAAGCAGGCCATTGGGGACAACTGCCCTTGTCCTGCCTGCACTTGGCGCCCTTTGCCCTCGACTTGTCCCGCGATACGCACAACTTATCCACGGAGTTGTTCAACTGCCGGGCAGAGCAATGGCCTAATATCGCCCTGTTGCCGCGCCTTGCGGCCCTGCCCTGCCGCCATGAACAACACCCCCTCTTACAGCCCCCCCGGATACGACGCCTACGGCCCTGACGAAAGCCGCGACCCGCAACTGGCGCAACTGCGCGTGCCACCGCACTCGATCGAATCGGAATCGAGCGTGCTGGGTGGCCTGCTGCTTGACAACAACGCCTGGGATCGCGTGGCCGATCTGCTGATCGCCAGCGATTTTTACCGCCACGAGCACCAACTGGTGTTCGAAGCCATTGGCAAGCTCGTCAACAACAGCAAGCCCGCTGACGTGGTGACGGTATTCGAGGCGCTGCAAAGCGTGGGCAAGGCCGAAGAGGTGGGCGGGCTGGTCTACCTCAATGCGCTGGCGCAATTTGTGCCCAGCGCCAGCAACATCCGCCGCTATGCCGAGATCGTGCGCGAGCGCTCCATCTTGCGCAAGTTGATTTCGGCCAGTGACGAAATAGCCACCAAAGCCTTTAACCCGCAAGGCATGGCGGTGGAAAAAGTGCTGGACGAGGCCGAGCAGAAAATCTTCAAGATCGGCGAAGAAGGCTCGCGCATGAAAGAGGGCTTTCAGCCCATGGAATCGCTCGTCGTGCAGTTGCTCGACCGCGTGCAGGAGATGGCCGACAACCCGAACGACATTACCGGCGTGCCCACGGGTTTTCTTGACCTCGACCGCATGACCAGTGGCTTCCAAGCCGGTGACCTGGTGGTGCTGGCCGCGCGCCCCTCCATGGGCAAGACGGCGCTGGCCATGAACATTGCCGAACACGTGGCGCTGAAAGAGCAATTGCCAGTGGCCGTGTTCTCGATGGAAATGGGTGCAGCCCAACTCGCCGTGCGCGTGGTGGGTTCGATTGGCCGCATCGACCAGAGCCGCCTGCGCACCGGCAAGCTGCACGACGACGAATGGCCGCGCCTGACCGAAGCGATCGAGAAGCTGCGCAATATCTCGATGCACATCGACGAAACCCCCGGCCTCACGCCCAGCGAACTGCGCGCCAACGCGCGCCGCCTGGCGCGCCACCGAACTGGGCGAAATCTCCCGCGGCCTGAAACTGCTCGCCAAAGAACTGCAATGCCCCGTGATCGCGCTGTCGCAGCTCAACCGCAGTGTGGAAACCCGCAACGACAAGCGCCCGCTGATGAGCGACCTGCGCGAATCGGGCGCCATCGAGCAAGACGCCGACGTGATCATGTTCATCTACCGCGACGATTACTACAACAAGGAAAGCAAGGATCAGGGCATGGCCGAAATCATCATCGGCAAGCAGCGCAACGGCCCTACCGGCACGGTCAAGCTCGCCTTCCTCAAACCGCTCACGCGCTTTGAAACGCTGGCGCACGATGTGGGCGACAGCTATTGAGGCTTGACTGCAAGCCCCTGGATTTCCGCCTTCGCGGAAATGGCGGCTTGCCATCGTATGGAATGCGTTTGCCGGGTGAAATACCGGCTGGATGAGCAGCAAGGATGTAGGGTGGGTGCTTGCACCCACGTTGCAAGGCCATACCCGATCATGCGTGGTTTTATCCTGACGTTGCTCCGCGTGGGTGCGAGCACCCACCCTACCCAGCCATTTCCTGCGTTCACGTCATGCAGGCAGGTGCGTTACCAGTAGCGCACCTGCCCCGTATCGACATGCACAAAGTTGTCGCGCGGGTAATAGCCGACGCCACCGGCTTGCAGCGATTTGGCGGCATCGCGCACATCGGCCAGCGCCACACCCGGCAGGCGGATGTCGATGGCCTTGCCTTCCATGTGCAGGCTTTTTTTCGCCACGCCGCCTTCGCGCGTGGTGCGCAAGCGGTCGTTGGTGAACGGGCTGCGGTAACCCGAAATGACCTGGAACGGTTCGCGCGTGCCCAGCGCCATGCGCAGGCGGTGCAGCAGGTTGAACAATTCCGGGTCGATGTTGCCCACCTCGCCCGTGTAGTGGTCGCGCAGGAAATGGTTGAGCCGGTTGCACGCCTGCGGGATGAAGGTATCACCCACCGCATAGGCCAATGACACATGTTCGTGCGTATGCAGGTGGGCAAACGCCAGCACTTTGGACGCGCCGCCTGTAGCAGCCTGCACCTTGGACGCACCCGCCAGCCACAGGCCACCGGCTGCGGCGAGCAAGGCCGACTGGCGCAGGAAGTTGCGGCGTGAGGATGAAATGCCCGCCCCATCACTCCCTGCGGACGAGGGCGACAGAAAATCGGGTTGTGCAGACGCGGAGACGGACGAGCCAAGGGGTACTACAGGAGACATCGCAAACTGGCGCTGCGCAGGCGCCCAAATCCAACAAAACGTTTGCGATTGTAAAAAAACCTAACACCCAAGGCCAGCGGTTTTTTGTAATGGCTGGCTGAATTTACCTGACAATTCAAGTACTTGTTGAAAATTCAGCGTGCTCTGCGGCAGACTTCGCGCGCCGGGTGACCACTTCATTACTGGAACTTGCCACCTGCAGACATGGCGTCTGTGGTGGGTTGCGGCAGCAACAAGGGCTGCGGAGTTGCGGGCGTGGTTGCCGCTGGCACCACGGCACGGGGTGCAACGACCCCTCGCGGAGCAGCCGGTCTGGAAACCACCACGGGCGCAGGAGCCTCTGCAGGCGCAACCGGGGCAACGGGTTGGGGCGCTTCAGATGCAGGCACCTCATTCAACGCTGGTACCACCGGAGCCACAAAGCCTTGCGGAGCTTTGGGCGCACGCCGGGCAGGCAGCTTGTCAAGCGCCTGTTTCAGCACCCGGTCTTGTCCGTAGATGTCGGGCTGTATGGTCAGCTTGCCATCTTCATCGATCACCGTGGTGATGTAGGTGAGGATGACGGGGATGGGCGGCTCGACCGCTGCGTTGGCGCTGATGCGTTTGTCCATGTGGCGGCGGATGCGCTCTTGCGGCCATTGCGGGTTGCCTTGCAGCACGAACTGGGCCAGTGCCACCGGGTCTGCCACCCGCACACAGCCGTGGCTCAGGTCGCGCTGGCCGCGCTGGAACAGGCCCGGCGACGAGGTGTGGTGCAGGTAGATGTTCTCGCGGTTCGGAAAAACAAACTTCACCGTGCCCATCGCATTGCCAGGTCCCGGCTTTTGCCGGATGCGCGCACGGCCACTGGACAATGCCGCCAGCGTATCGGCGTTGACGGCGGTGGTGGTGCCGCCCGCGCCCACAATTTCGTAGTTGTTGCGGCTGATGTAGCCGGGGTCGCGGCTCAGGCGCGGCAGCATTTCCTTTTTGGTGATGGAAGGCGGCACGTTCCAGTAGGGGCTGAATTCCACGCGCGTCATGCCTTCGCTGAACAGCGGTGTGCGCGTGCTGCTGGCCTTGCCCACAATCACGTCAATCGGCAGCACATGCTGTACCTTGCCACCCGCCAATGTGTAGGCACGCAGCCGGTATTCGGGCACGTTCACCACCACCATGCGGTCTGGCTGCTGCAGCGGCGCCCAGCGCAGGCGCTCCATATTGCGGGCGATGTGCTCGGCCGTTTCCACGGGCGCGGCGTTCAGACGTTCGACGGTGGTGCGGTCAAGCAACCCGCTGGCTCTGATGCCATGGCGTGCCTGAAACGACCTGAGCGCTGCCTGAAACGCAGCGGCAGTGACCGGCTCGTTGGCTGCATTGCCTGGCAGATCGCCCAGCAACGCCAGGCGCTGCGCCACTGTGGCGCGTTGCGAGGCATTGTCCAACGCCAAAGCGCGGCCTTTGACCGGCAGGGGCAAAGGCGCAGCCCAGGCCGGCTCGTTGCGCAAGCGCAGATGGCGCTGCAGTTCGCTGCGCAGGCCCTGGTACATGGGCACCTGGGGCTGCGCCGCTTGCCACAGCGGCGCCAGATTGCCTGCCTGCACCGCCTTGCCCAACTCGGCAGCAGGGTCGTATTGCGTGCGCACATCGGGGTCGTAGTTTTCGCGGATCGATTGGGGGTCAATGCGGCCCCGGTGCAGGTCGCTCAGATACAGCGTCACGGCCTGCGTCAATGCCGCCTCCACGCGCTGGCGTTCTTCTGCTGATACGCCCCCCACGGCAGACGTTTGCAGGGCTTCAGACAGCAGGTCCACCTGGTAGTCTTGCGGGTTCAGACCCTCCTGCCGGGCGTTGCGCAACTGCTCCAGCGCTTGCTGCGCCACCGCCAGGGGCTGGCCGGTTTCGCCCAACCACCGCGGTGCGGGGGCCAATTGGGCTTGCGCTGTTTGAGACAGGCACAAAAGGCACGCCAACCCTGCGCGTGTTGCATGCCAAACAAAACGGGGCGCAAAAGAGAGCGGAACTGTGGGTTTCATGGCTATCCTTGTAGCTATCCAGATAGATGCAGACAGTGCGTTGTCTTGTAGCTATGGTAATGGGGAGAATTACCACCACCCCTCAATAAGTCAATAAACTGTCAGAAAAAAGGGCTTTGCGTTGTTTTTCCGTAAAGACGCATTTCAGGGGCTTTTATGACAAGTCCCCGAAGGCTGTATATTGCAGGCGTGGCTGTTGCCACACTTGCTGCCCGCGCAAACCTTTGCATGCCTTGCAGCCCATTCTGAGAGACAAGCAACAACATGCCCCTGCCACCGCCCCCGAAAAAACGCGCCAGCGTTTTGCCCATCGCCTCCCTGCCTCGCGCTTCAAAATCCAACGCAACGCCTTCCCCGCAAGCTCCCGAGGATGCACCGGCCACGCCTTTGCCTGCCGTCCAGGCAAGACCCGCACGCAAAAGTGCTCGCCTGCTGACAGCGCCTTCAGCAGCCCAAGCCGCTGCGCCTGGCCATGGCGCTGCATTGCAGGTGCAGACCAGCAGCGAAGTGGCCGCACCCAGCCGCGTGCGTGCCAAAGCCGAAAAAGAGTTGCCACCTGCAACATCCCCTGTACGCAAGGCCGCCACGCGCAGCACAGCCCGCACCGCCAAGGCCAAAGACCAGGGGCCGAGCAAGCTGTTTGTGCTCGACACCAATGTGCTGATGCACGACCCGACCTGCCTGTTCCGGTTTGAAGAACACGACATCTACCTCGCGCTGATCGTGCTGGAGGAGATGGACAGCCACAAAAAAGGCAGCAACGAAGTGGCGCGCAACGTGCGCCAGGCCAGCCGCACGCTGGATGCGCTGGTGGCAGCCGTACCCAAAGACGAATTGACCAGCGGCCTGCCGCTTAACGCCACTGGCAGCAAAGAGGCCACAGGCCGCCTGTTCTTCCAGACCGAAGTACTCGATTACAGCCTGCCGACCCAGGCATTGCCGCAGGGCAAGGCCGACAACCAGATCCTGGGTGTGGTGGCGGCACTGGAAAAATACCACCCTGGCCGCGAAGTGGTGCTAGTGTCAAAAGACATCAATATGCGCGTAAAGGCGCGGGCGCTGGGCCTGTCGGCAGAAGACTACGAAAACGACAAGGCACTCGACGACGACGAAGTGTTGTACAACGGTGCCCTGGTCCTGCCTGCCAACTTCTGGGACACGCAGCCCGAGGATATCGAAAGCTGGAAAGAAGGTGCGCACACCTTCTACCGGGTTCATGGCCCGCTGGTGCAGCAAATGCTCATCAACCAGTTCGTCTATTTTGAGCAGCCCGGCGAAACCAGCCTTTACACCCGCGTGGTGGAGATCCGTGGCGACAGCGCCGTGCTCAAGACCCTGCGCGACTGCACCCACCCCAAGCAAGCCGCATGGGGCGTAACGGCCCGCAACCGCGAGCAGAATTTTGCGATGAACCTGCTGCTCGATCCCGAGATCGACCTGGTCACGCTAGCTGGCAACGCAGGTACCGGCAAAACCTTGCTGGCGCTGGCCTGCGGCCTGACGCAGGTGCTGGACGAGCGCCGCTACAGCGAAATCATCATGACACGGGCAACGGTGAGCGTGGGCGAAGACATCGGCTTTTTGCCCGGCACCGAAGAAGAAAAAATGGGGCCGTGGATGGGCGCGCTGGATGACAACCTGGAGTTCCTCACCAAAAACGCCAGCCAGAACAGCAGCGCCGGTGAATGGGGGCGCGCCGCCACCAACGACCTGATCCGCAGCCGCATCAAGATCAAGAGCATGAACTTCATGCGCGGGCGCACCTTCATGAACAAGTACGTCATCATCGACGAGGCACAAAACCTTACGCCCAAGCAGATGAAGACGCTGATCACGCGCGCCGGGCCGGGCACCAAGATCGTCTGCATGGGCAACCTGGCGCAGATCGACACACCGTATCTGACCGAAGGCTCTTCGGGCCTGACTTCGGTGGTCGACAAGTTCAAGGGCTGGCCGCACAGCGGGCACATCACGCTGGCGCGTGGCGAGCGTTCGCGTCTGGCCGATTTTGCGGCGGACGTGCTGTAACGCCCCGCTTGCGTTGCGACACGCCGTTTGCATCATCGACTTTGCCGCACAAGAAGGCGGTGCCTGCCAACGGCTGCGCTTCACAGCGGCTCATGCGCTTGTACTGGCACACCAGCCTGACGAGGTGCTGCCCGCACTGGCACGTATCGAGCAAGCAATAGCAAAGGGCCAATGGGCTGTGGGCTATCTGGCCTACGAAGCCGCTGCCGGGCTGGATGAAAAGATGGCCCAGGCGATGGGCATTGCAGCCACTGCACGCCACGATATGCCGCTGCTGGCCTTTGCCTTGTTTGACGGCCCCGATGCCGCTTCAACCTTTGCCGGGGGCGTGCCCGCCGCGCAGCCTTGCCCTGCGAGGGATGACTCTGCCCACAAGGCGCCTGCATGGCATCTCCACGAAGACCAGGTCACCTACACCGCGCATATCGAACAGATCCGCCAGACCATTGCCGCGGGCGATGTGTACCAGGTCAACCACACCCTGCGCGCAAGCGCTACGACCGAAGCAGGGTTTTCGCCCTGGCATTACTACGAGGCTTTACAGAAGCGCCAGCAGGGCCGCTATGGCGCCTGGCTGGATTTTGGCGACCACCAGGTCTTGTCGCTGTCGCCCGAATTGTTTTTTGACTGGAACCGCACAAACGGAGAAATCACCACCCGCCCGATGAAAGGCACAGCCCCGCGCGGCACCACGCCCGAGGCAGACGAGACCCAGGCGCAACACCTGCGTACCAGCCCCAAAGAGCGCGCCGAGAACGTGATGATTGTGGACTTGCTGCGCAACGACCTGGGGCGCGTTGCCGTCACCGGCAGCGTGCACGTGCCGCATCTGCTGCACGTCGAGGCTTACCCCACCTTGTGGCAAATGACCAGCACCGTGCAGGCCACGACCAGACCCGATACCACCCTCACGCAAGTATTGCAGGCGTTGTTTCCCTGCGGCTCGATCACTGGTGCGCCCAAGCAGATGGCGATGCAGAAAATTGCCGCGCTCGAAAGCGCCCCGCGCGGCGTGTACTGCGGCGCCGTGGGCGTCATCCACCCGCAGCGCGCCGTGTTCAATGTGGCCATCCGCACCATCACGCGAATGGCAGACGGCCCCATGCACTACGGCGTGGGTGGCGGCATCACCTGGTTGTCTGACGCCCATGCAGAATACGCCGAGGCACTGCTGAAAATGCGCTTTCTCGATACGCCTGCAATGGCGCAGCCCAGTTTCGCCCTGCGCGAAACGCTGCTGCTGGCTGATGGCCGCTACGCCCTCTTGCAACATCACCTGCAACGCATCGCCCAGTCGGCGCAGGTCTGCGGCTTTCGCCCCTTGAGCCACACGCAACGCGCCAAGGCGCTAAGCGATTTCGCTGCGCAGCACCCGGCCGGTTTATGGCGCGTGGCGCTGACACAAACCGCCGCCGGTGAATTACAGGTGCAAGGCAGCGCCCTGCAGATGCCCTTTTTTGCCCCCGCAAAACACTGGTCAGAAGACGACGCATTGCCCGCCAACTGGCTGCAAGCGCCCACTTCAACCGATGATCAGGCACAAACCGTAGCGGTGGCCACGTACGCCAATACGGTGGATGCCTGCTGGCTGCTGCACAAAACCACGCAGCGCGCGCATTACGACGCCGCGCTGGCCGCACACCCCAAGGCCTGGGACGTGATCCTGCACAACGCCGAGGGCTTTGCCACCGAATGCAGCCGCGGCAACCTGGTGCTGCAAACCGCGCAGGGCTGCATCACGCCCCCGCTCACGCATGGCTTGCTGCCCGGCACGTTGCGCGAAGCCTTGCTGCCATACGGTGCCATAAGCGAATCGCCTATCCCGCTGCAGCGCTTGCTGGAGCCGCAGGATGGCGATCAACTCTGGTTCATCAACGGTGTGCGTGGGTGGGTCAAGTTGAAATTGCAGCAAACGCTGTAACTTAGTTGTTTTTGTTGGGGTTCGATACCGCTTACCACCAAGCTACGGAACTGAAGCAAGGGCCGCGCAAGCGGCCCTTTTGGGTGGGCGCTGGGTCGACAAAGATCGCCACGCCACCTGTAGCGGCTCGCGATGACAAGGCTTTGGTTGGGATGGTGACTGCAACGGTTTTAAAAACCGGCGTCATTGCGAGGAGCGCAAAAGCGCGACGCGGCAATCTGCTGAAAACGGCCCATGCAACAAGGCCGGAACCGCGAAGCGATTCCGACGCATGTTGTTTGATGTAGCTGCATACGGCAGAAGCAAGGGCCGCGCAAGCGGCCCTTTTGTGTGGGCACTGGGTTGACACAGATCGCCACGCCGCCTGTAGCGGCTCGCGATGACAAGGCTTTGGTTGGGATGGTGACGGTAACGGTTTTAAAAACCAGCGTCATTGCGAGGAGCGCAAAAGCGCGACGCGGCAATCTGCTGAAAACGGCCCATGCAACAAGGCCGGAACCGCGAAGCGATTCCGGCGCATGTTGTTTTGATGTGGTTGCATACGGCAGAATCTCCTTGCAGAGGTTCTGCCTGCTACCCTCAACGAAAATCTGCCGAGCAACGCCACTCCATCCACTGGTCTGTGGCCGGATGCCGCAAGCCCAAATACCACGCATGCAGCATCAACCGCGGTGCCATCTGCTGGTTGGCGGCGTCGCCATACAAGGCATCACCCGCAATGGCATGGCCGATGGATTGCAGATGCACCCGGATCTGGTGTGAGCGCCCGGTTTCGGGTTCCAGCTCCAGCACGGCGTGTGTGCCTTGCGCTGCTGGCGGACGGAAAAAACCGGGCGCCAGGGCTGGATGCATTTCAGGCGCATCGAGCAAGCGCCAGCGCGTGCGGCTGGGCTTGCCGTATTGGTGGTCAATGACGCTGCGCGGGCGGTTCGGCCAATCGACGAGCAAAGGCGCATCAATACATTGCCACTGCGTCGGCTCCACCGCGGGTCTGCCCTGCACCACCGCCACGTAGCCTTTGCGCACCTCGCCTTGGGCAAATTGGCGCTGCAGGCGGCGTTGCATCTCCAGCCCGCGCGCCATCACCATCAGGCCGCTGGTGCCCATGTCGAGCCTGTGCACCACCTGCGCATCAGATATGTGCTGTTGCACGCGCACACTCAGGCAGTCCTGCTTGTCTGGCCCGCGGCCCGGAACCGCCAGCAAACCCGAAGGCTTGTGCAGCACGGTCAGCGCATCGTCCAGATAAAGGGCAGTCAACAAGGGCATGGACTATCGGGTATGCACAGCCTCGTGCGATGAGAAAAGGTTGGCAAAACAAAAAGAAAAAACAAACAGCAAAAACGGCAAGCTGCGGGCCAAAAACGCGGAGCCATTACACTCGCAAACAGCTTGTCATTATTCTGCAGCCATGTTTTTCAAGAAACTCCTGCCGCAAGACGGCAATTTCTTCGAGCAGTTGAATCAGCACGCGCACCACATGCTGGAGGCGGCACGCGCCTTTTCGCAACTGGTCGAGAACTACCCTTCCCCTGAACTGCGCCAGCAATACACGCAAGCCGTGAGCGATGCCGAGCAACGCGCCGACGAGGTGATGCACGCCTTCAGCAGCCTGCTGCACAAAACCTTCATCACGCCGATCGAGCGCGAGCAGTTGCACCACCTGGTCAACGCGCTTGACGATGTGGTTGATACGCTGCAGGACGCCGCCGAAACCACCACGCTGTACGACGTGCGCAGCACCACGCCCGAGATGGTGCAGTTCAGCCAGATCAACCTGCAATGCTGCGAAGCCTTGCAAAATGCCATCGGCCAGCTTACCAGGCTCGGCTCGCCCTCTGTTGCGGCCCAGATACTGGAAAGCTGCAAGCAAGTGGATGCGCTCGAATCCGAAGCCGACCAGATCATGCGCAAAGCCATGAGCCAGTTGTTCCGCGAACAGCAGGACGTGCGCGAACTGATCAAGTTCAAGGCCATGTACGAGCTGCTCGAAACGGTGAGCGACCGTTGCGAGGAAGTGGCCAATATCCTCGAAGGCGTGGTGCTGGAAAATTCCTGAACTCCCTGCCTGTTTCCTGCCTTATCTCTTCGCCGAATGACGCACGACATGTTCTGGATGGTGGCCATGCTGATCGGCCTGGCGCTGCTGTTCGACTTTTTGAACGGCTTTCACGACGCGGCCAATTCCATTGCCACCGTCGTTTCCACCGGCGTGCTCAATCCTGCGCAAGCCGTGGTATTTGCAGCGTTTTTCAACTTTGTGGCGGTGTTTGTCTTTCACAACCTGCAGGTCGCTGCCACCGTGGGCAAGGGCATTGTGCTGGCGGAGGTGGTGGATACGCACATCATCTTTGGCGCACTCGTCGGCGCCATCGCCTGGAACGTCATCACCTGGTACTACGGCATACCCAGCAGCTCTTCGCATGCCTTGATTGGCGGGCTGGTAGGCGCGGTGCTGTGCAAAAGCGGCTGGCAGGCGCTGGTGTGGGACGGCATTGGCAAGACGGTGCTGTTCATCTTGATTTCGCCCGCGCTGGGTTTTGTGCTGGGTTCTGCCATGATGGTGGCCGTGGCCTGGATGTTCCGACGCGCGCAACCCGACAAGGCCGACAGGCTGTTCCGCCGTTTGCAACTGCTGTCTGCCGGCGCCTACAGCCTGGGGCATGGCGGCAACGATGCACAAAAGACCATCGGCATCATCTGGCTGCTGTTGATCGTTACCGGCTACACCAGCGCGGGCAGCCACATTCCACCCACATGGGTGGTGCTGGTATGTCATGCAGCCATGGCTTTGGGCACCGGGTTTGGCGGCTGGCGCATTGTGCGCACCATGGGGCAGCGCATTACCAAGCTGCGCCCCGTGGGCGGTTTTTGTGCAGAAACGGGCGGCGCGCTGACCCTGTTTGTCGCCACCGCACTGGGCGCACCCGTTTCCACCACGCACACCATTACCGGCGCCATTGTGGGCGTGGGTGCCGTGCAGCGGCCGGGCACCATCCGCTGGGGCATTGCCGGCAATATCGTATGGGCCTGGGTTCTCACCATTCCCGCCAGTGGGCTGATTGCGGCTGGCGCATATTATTTCGGGCTTTTCTTCTTTTGATTCATGCACGGATGCGATATTCATTCATAACCCGTAAATCAATATAAAGAATTTTTTATATTCATTGGCAATTGATGAACCATCAACCCAAAAAATCCAGGACATGAGAATTCATTGATGGACTAACTATGTCGAAATGCAATCAATTTTCGACAAATTCATATATACCTCTCTCGGCAGGTTTCAGGTGGTTACAAAAACACCTGCAGAATTCAAGCCGAAGCGTAGAATCCAGCCGCCTGCAGCAAGGGCTGCGGGCGTTCATGTTCAGCGCCTTCTAGCTGGTAAGTGCACGCTGTTAAAAGGCATTTGAAGGTTCACCGTAACTGCGAAACCATTCGCCACATACGACGGGCCGTAAAGTGCAGTGTCATGGCCTATACACAAGTATTTGGTATTAACCAGATATGCCAACTGAAAGGGAATTTGCATATACGGAGTTAATATAAATGCTTCCCGAAATCAATTCAGGCAACACGTCATACGAATTGTTTTGTGCCGCCATGGTCATGATGATGACCCCCGCCCTGGCCCTGTTTTATGGCGGCCTCGTGCAAAAGAAAAACCTGCTCACCATCATGATGCAGTGTTTTGTCTCCACGGGCGTCAGCACCATCCTGTGGGTGGTGGTCGGTTATTCCATGTGTTTTGGCCCCAGCATCGGCGGCATCGTGGGTGACCCGACGCACTACTTCTTCCTGCGCAACATCGGGCTGACCACGCTCTACAACAACGACCCGGTGCTGGGCATTCCCTTGCTGGTGCATGTGGTGTACCAGATGATGTTTGCCAGGATCACGCCCACCCTGATG
>JAUNUE010000024.1 GCA_030538335.1 Allobrachymonas sp.
CTCACCCCCGCCCTCTCCCAGAGGGAGAGGGGGCGGATTACGCCCTCTCCCGCTGGCGGGAGAGGGTTGGGGTGAGGGGGAGGCATTCCCTCCCTCTTTTGGGGAGGGTAGGGGTGGGGGCGCAGTGTTGTTGCCGCCGCGTTTTGCTACAGGCAATACAGCATGCGATGCGGTTTTGCGGGTATTTTTTGCTGCTGCTTGCTGTTGCCGTGCCGAAGGCAGGGCAGGCGTGCCGCCACGCGCGTCGTGCAGCCACTGCCACAGTTTCAGCGTGCTGACAAATTCACTTTTTTCATCGTCAAATTTCGCCTGTTGCTGGTCGGCCTGCGCCTGTTGTTCCAGCGGACGGTCGCGCACGTCTTGCACGCTCAACGCCGCGGCAATGACCAGTGCTTCGTTCAGTGCGCCGCGCTGCTCTGCTTCGAGCAGGATACGGCCAATGCGCGGGTCCAGCGGCAGGCGCGACAAGGCTTGCCCGATGGTGGTGAGCTGGCGTGCGTCGTCCACAGCGCCCAGTTCCTGCAGCAATTGGTAGCCATCGGTAATGGCTTTTGGGCGCGGTGCTTCGAGAAACGGAAACTGCTCCACATCACCCAAGCGCAGCGCAGCCATGCGCAGAATCACGCCAGCAAGGGATGAGCGCAAAATTTCAGGATCGGTAAACGGTGGGCGGCTGGCAAAGTCTTTTTCGTCGTAGAGGCGGATGCAAATGCCGTTGGCCACACGCCCGCAGCGCCCGGCACGCTGGTTGGCGGCCGCCTGGCTGATGGGTTCTACCAATAACTGCTCAATTTTTTGCCGCAAGCTGTAACGCTTGACGCGCGCCGTGCCGCTGTCAATCACGTACCGGATGCCGGGTACGGTCAGCGACGTTTCGGCCACGTTGGTGGCAAGCACAATGCGGCGGCCAGAGTGGCGCTCAAACACACGCTCCTGCTCGGCCTGGCTCAAACGCGCCATCAGGGGCAGCACTTCGGTATCGCGCAGCACCGGGCTGTGCGCGAGGTGTTTGCGCAAGTGGTCGGCGGCTTCGCGGATTTCGCGTTCGCCGGGCAAAAAGACCAGGATGTCGCCCGTGTCTTGCCCCGGTCGCCACAGCTCATCCACCGCATCGGCTATTGAACTGTTCAGGTCGGTGTCTTTGCTGTCTTCAAAAGGGCGGTAGCGGATTTCGACGGGGAACAGCCGCCCCGAAACCATTAATACGGGAGCGTTGCCGTTGGCAGATGCAAAATGCCGCGCAAAGCGATCCGCATCAATCGTGGCCGAAGTGACGATCACTTTCAAATCTGGCCGACGCGGCAAGATTTCCTTGATGTAGCCCAGCAGAAAATCAATGTTCAGGCTGCGCTCGTGTGCCTCGTCGATGATGAGCGTGTCGTAAGCCTTGAGCAAAGGGTCGCTTTGGGTTTCGGCCAGCAAGATGCCATCGGTCATCAGCTTGATCGAAGCGCCTTTTTGCAGGCGATCTTGGAACCGTACCTTGTAACCTACAACTTCGCCCAGTGGCGTGTCCAATTCTTCGGCAATGCGTTTGGCTACCGAACTTGCCGCAATGCGGCGTGGTTGCGTGTGGCCGATAAGTTTGGGCTTTTGCCCCGCGGCGTAGTTGCATGCACCTCGCCCCAAAGCCAATGCAATTTTGGGCAGTTGCGTGGTTTTACCAGAGCCCGTTTCGCCGCAGACGATGATGACCTGGTGCTGCTGCAAAGCAGCCATGATTTCCTCACGCCGGGCCGATACCGGCAGCGATTCGGGGAAGGTGATGGTCGGGGCAGACAAGGAACTGATTGGCATGCAAAGTGCCCATTATCCCGTAGGTCAGCGATGTGATCTGTGCCTTATCTGTCAAGGTAGCCGACTGCATTACGGACAGCTGAACAGAGCGTAGAGAGGACGCAGAAGATGCAAAAACAGGAGTTGGCTACCTTGTAGAGCCTCCAGAGACTCTGATACATGGGTGACTGAAGAGAGGGGTGTACGTTGAGCGTCTTTAGTAGCTTCGGTTTGTGCCTGTTAGGGTTATGAGAGCATGAAATATTTAATTTAAGTACACAAATTTTTCAAAAAAATCTAAGATATAATTTTATAGACATCTTTTAGTCTCTTCTTGTTAGTCATGTGGTTCTAAAAAACTGCTTAAAGTGGATCTGTAGTATCTATACGAAGCAGGTACAAGAAGTGCAGAGGTGTATTTATGGACTCTCCTCCCTTGTCGGTGGCTAAGGAGTTTGTGCACAAACAGGTACGTTGTAGGTTGCACGTGCAGGGGGGAGCCTCTCAATGTGAGGTTTTTTCTTTCAAGAGGTGTTTCTTATGAAAAATCTTTCGGTCAATACCGCTTTATGTATAACGGCAGTGTGTGCCTTGACCGCCTGTGGAGGCGGGGGCTCAAATGCTGATTCCAACTCTTCCAACTCTGGGCTGAAATGTACTGCGCCGCAGGTACTTAACTCTGCGACCAACAAGTGTGAGGATCCAAAAACACCACCTAAGTGCACTGCACCCCAAGTACTAAACACCGCCACCAACAAGTGCGAGGCTCCCAAGGATCCGCTCAACTGTACTGAACCCCTGGTGTATAACGCGACAACCAACCAATGTGAGACCCCTCCACCCCCTAAGTGCACAGCAACGCAGGTACTTGATCCCACCACCAACAAGTGTGAGGAGAAAAAGCCACCCACATGCGTAGCACCGCAGATACTTAACCCTGCCACTAACGAGTGCCAAACACCAACGCCAACAGCAAGCCAATTTGCTGTTACTGCAGAAGCCAAGCAGTTGTCTGATGGCCTTAAATGCAATGCAGGCACTGTTATTAGAGAACAAGCAGGGATTGATTGCTTTACAGGGACTTATACTGGTAAAACGGTTCTGGGCGGTGAAACATGCACGCTGGATATTACAGATAAAAGAATGCTTAAGTACACTGCGGGTGGAAAAAGCTGGACTATCAACAGCCCTGGAAAAACAATAGCTACCGTGAGTCAAGGTGAGCTTGTTAATGGACAGCCGCCTGTAAAAGTTGGAGTTTTAGGAGTAACCAGTTCTGATAATAAGCTCGCTATTGGTCTGAGAATAAATACCAAGGCCGAAAGATGGGTAAATTATTTCGAGGGCGCCTTGATTAACGTAGGTATTGTTGGTAATAAGGATGGTCACCCGCCTGTTTGCGTTATTGGAAAGCCCAATCCTACTCCAACACCAAAAATGGAAGGAGTGGGCAGGGCTTGGACAATTGCTGCAAAATATTCTGACTTGTTAAGAGGTGGGCCAGACGCAAAGCCAGGTGCAGAAATAAACTATGGGTATTCGCTTGGTCTATATTACGGCGATGCGTTCAGATATCCTGATGCTGCCGAGGCTGGAGCCAGATATTTCAGCAAACTCAACAGCGGTGTATTTACAGGAAAGACAAGTACTGGCAGAGCTTGTAAGGTAACTATCAATCCTGCTGATTTGTCTTTCAAACTTGAAGAAGGTTCATTTAGTTACAGTTCTACTGGCTTAGTATCTGCTACTGACTACAAAAAAGATTACGGCTTTATAAGCGCTGACGGTTCTGCAGGTAATATACTTGTCGGTTACGTAAACTCTATTTTGGAGTTGAGAGATGCCCAGTCAGCAAAACTGAGTTTCACTCACCTTCCATTAATTAATAACAGTAAACCGGATGAGTATAGTGGCACAAGTTTTACCTATGAGAAAGGTACTGAAAAATCCACTTGCTATCTTGAGTAATTTGGTTTAAAGTAAAAAGGGCGGTTAAAACCGCCCTTTTTATTGATCTGCTTGCAATAGCAAGCAAGTCATTTAAATCGGCGCGTACAAGCAGGCTGTTGCAAGAGGAATAGTGCTCGGTTTGTTGGGGTTCGTTACGCTTACTGTCAACCTATATCCCTATGCCAATGGTTATTTCAAATTTTCTGTACTCTTTGCGAAATCTCTGCATCTTCTGAATCCGGCTGTCTGTACACATATTCAGGCCATGATTCATTTGCTGAATCAACCAAAATATAGTTTTGGTAGCCGCTGCAATGCCATTTCCAAGTCGCGTAGCGTAGCGTCGTTAGCGTTTTCTAGGCGGGGCGCATAGCGCCAAGCTTCCAGAGCGAGCAGCCAGTGTTGCCAGGCACTCCAGGCGGAATCATCAGACGGGAAGCCGCCAGTATGTTCAGTGGGCAACTGGGTGTGCAACTGTTGCAGTAGTTGCCGAGGCGTAAGAGCGTTATCAGCGGGCAAGGCAAATCCCATTTTCACCAGGCGCTGCCGGGCCTGCAGCAGCAGGCGCAGCCACGGGTCGCTCTGGCGTTTTTCAAACCAGGCCCAGGTGCCGCCCAGCAAGGCCATACCCACCAGCACACCGGCCAGCAGTTGTACCAGCGTCGTCCAACTGACATCAGAAAAACCCAGATTGCGCAGCAGATTGAACTGCCGGTCTTGTGTGTAATTGAGCACCCAGTTGTTCCAGCGGGTGTTGGTCGCATCCCATACATTGCGCATGCCTTGCAGGCTGCGCTGCAACATGTTCGCCATTTCGGGGCTGATGTTGAGCATGGCGTCTTGCACAGCACCGCGCTGTTGCAGGCGTCCAAAGTCTTCGATGCGGTGGATGGCTACGGCCGCGGTCGGATCCACACGCACCCAGCCTCTTTGCGGCAACCACACCTCGGCCCAGGCATGGGCATCGCTCTGACGCACCGTCCACATGCCGTCCATGGGGTTGAGTTCGCCGCCTTGGTAGCCGGTCACGATGCGCGCCGGAATCTGCATATTGCGCATCAGCACCACAAAGGCGTTGGCGATATGTTCGCAAAATCCCTCCTTGCTGTCGAACCAGAAGGCGTCGGCGGCGTGCGTTCCGCTCAATTCGGGTGCCAGCGTATAGACATAGCCGCCCGAATGCAGGCGTTGCAAAACGGCTTGTACTTGTTGTTCGGCACTGCTGTTGGCAAGCTGCGGGTCAGCCAGCAATTGCTGCGCCAGTTCGCGCGTGCGCGGGTTCAACCCGGCAGGCAGGGCAAGATAGGCACGCAGGCTGGCAGGCGTGGCATTTTCGCCGTGGCGGTAGTTGAGCTGGCTGCTGGCCCGGTAGCGCAGCACTTCGACAATGGGGCGGTGGCTGACCCACTCCAGCGTGCGCATCTGGATGGTGCGCCAGCCGGGGGGCAGGGTCGGTGGTTGCGGGGCAATATCCAGCGTAAGCAGCCAATGCATCTGGTGGGGTTGCAGCAACACTTCGTAGTGCACGGCATTGGCGGCAGAGTTTGCAGCAACGGGCGGCGGCGGATTGTTGCGAAAGCCGAAGGCCTGCACGGGCGTGTCGTCGGCTGTCCACTTCTGGCCTTCGAGCCTGCTGAGTACCGGGCCGCGAAAATACAGTTCCGAGCGGCGCGGCGGGGTGCCCTCAAACCGCACGCGAAAGGCCACGCTGCTGTCTTGCGCCAATTCGGCAATAGTGCCCACCGTCATGTCGTTGCTCAGGCCGGTTTTGGCGCTATCGCGGCTGGGCAAGCCCCACAGTGGCGCAAAGCGGGGAAACAGCACAAACAGCGCCACCATGATGGGCGCGCCCAAAGCGGCCATGCGCAGGGCAATGAACAAGGACTGGCGCAAGGGTGGGTAACCTGCAGGCGTGTGCGCGTTGACCAGCGCCGTGAGCAAAGCCAGCACGCCCAGCAAGATGCCCATGGCCGTGAGCAGCGATTGCGAAAACAGGAAATGGCTGAGCAGGGTAAAAAAGCCCAGAAAGAAAATCACGAAGGCATCGCGCCGCGCTTTGAGTTCGAGTGTTTTCAGCGTAAGCAAGAGCAGGATCAGGACACTGCCCGCTTCGCGGCCCACAATGGTGTGGAATTGCGTGGCGGTAAGCGCCATTGCCAGCACCACCAGGCCGGTGCGCAACCAGCGCGAGGGCAAGGGCTTTTGCTGCCACGTCAGCCAGCTGCGCCAGACTAGCACGGCCAGGCAGAAGGCGGTGGCAAACCACGGCACGTGCGCCGCCTGCATCAGCACAATCCAGCCGACCACGGCCAGCAGGAACAGCGTGTCGCGGCTGTCGCGGGCAAGGCTCCATTGCCATGGGAGCCAGGATCTGGAAGCGCTGCTGAGTGAACCCATGCTGAACGATTTCATGCCGCCTCCTGTGGATGCCATGTGGCGTCAGGATGGGCTTTGCCCTGGCTGTGTGGCTGGGGTGGCCGGTGCAAACCCCACTCCGCCAGCGCCTGCAGGCAGCGTTGCAGATGCGCTTCGCCGCGGTCTGGGCCTACCCGCAGTTCAGCTTGACCTGATGTGGGTGGCAGGCGCAGGCCAAAGCGCTGATCCTGGGCGTGCGCGAGTTGCACCCAGGCGCACAGGCGCTGCAGCGCCGGTTCGGCGCCACGCTGGGGCGCGGCATCGTCGAAGTCGAGCCACAGGCTGCGGCTGTCGGGGCGGCGGCTTTCGCGGCTGACGAGTTCGCCGGTTTGCGCCACTTTCTTCCAGACAATGTGGCGGGGCGAATCACCGCGTTGGTAGGGCCGGATGTCTTCGGGGATTTCGTCGGAGCGGCTTACGAGCAGGGCGCTGGCCGATGGTGTTTCTTCGAACCGTGCACCACCGCCTTGCATGGGCAAGGGCGGCGCGGGCACTTCGGGTGCGGGGTAAAGCAGTACCTGCGAAGCCGGTCGCCAGATGCTCCAGACGCGGAAGATGCCCATCGGAAAGCGCGTTTCGATATGCACGGCGGGCAGCGTGTGCCAGCCGCGTGCCGGACCGTTCCACGCCAGTTGCACGGTTTGGCCGGATTGGCGTGGGCAGTCGTGCCAGTTCAGGCTGTCCATACCGGTGTGCGCCTTGTCTGGCGGGGCCGCCAGATCCTGCAGGCGCAAGCCCACGCCCAGGCGTTGGCGTTTGCCGGGGTTCTGGATCTGGATGCCAAGCAGCACGGGCCGGTCGACAAATTGCGGCGCAGGCGGGCGCATGTGCAGTTGCAGGCCGCGCAAGGTGTTGTGCGTCATCGGCACGCTGATAGCGGCACAACCGGCGAGCAAAAACGTCAGCAGATAACCCAGATTGAGCTGGTAGTTGATGGAGGCGATCAGCAGTGCCAGCAAGGTCGCCAGCAGCAACCAGCCTGCACCCGTGGGCAGGATGTAGAGGTTGTTTTGCCGCAGTTCGGTGCTGTCGCGCTGGGGCAGACGCGCCCAGAACCAGCGTTGCAACCGGGCGCGCCAGCCAAGCGGTCGCTGTTCAGAAGGCGTGGGCATCTCAGGCCAGCGGCACCGCCGCCACCATGGCGCGGACTTGCTCCAGCGCGCCGCGTCCGGCGTGGCTTACGGGAATCAGCCGGTGTGCGGCTGTTTGCGGCAAGATGGCCTGGATGTCATCCGGTGTTGCATAGTTGCGTTCCGCCAGCAGGGCGCGTGCCTTGGCGGCACGCAAAATGCCCAAGCCCGCACGCGGACTCAACCCTTGTTCAAACCACTGGCCGTTGCGTGTGGCGTCAAGCAGATCCTGCAGGTAGGCAATCAGCGGTTCGGCGGCATGGATGGTTTGTACCTGCGTTTGCAGTTGCAGCAGATCGGCAGCTTGCATCACAGGCGGCAGGTCTTTGAGCAGGTCACGCCGTGCGGTGCCCGTGAGCAGGCCGTGCTCGGCGGTGCGGTCAGGGTAGCCCAGGCTGATGCGCATGAGGAAGCGGTCGAGTTGCGATTCGGGCAGGGGCTGCGTGCCGCGGCTTTCCAGCGGGTTTTGCGTGGCCAGCACAAAAAATGGTTCGGGCAGGGGGTAGCTGCGGCCTTCCACACTGACCTGGCGTTCTTCCATGGCTTCGAGCAGGGCGCTTTGCGCCTTGGGGCTGGCGCGGTTGATTTCGTCGGCCAGCAGCACCTGGGCAAACACCGGGCCGGGGTGAAAAACGAATTGCTCCTTGTTGCGCTCGTAGACAGATACGCCGGTCAGGTCACTCGGCATCAGGTCGGCGGTGAACTGTACCCGCGAAAACTGCAGGCCCATGCTGTGTGCCAGCGCATGCGCCAGCGTGGTTTTTCCTACGCCCGGCGCATCTTCAATCAGCAAATGGCCGCCTGCCAGCAGGCAGATAACGGCATCGGCCACAACTTCGGGTTTGCCGAGGATGATCTGGTTGAGCTGTTGCAGCAGGGCTGGCAGGCGTGCTGTGGCGTCGGCACCATCTGCCGGAACCGATGACGGAAGGGGTGGGGCAAGTGGGGTACGCATGGGGCCATTATGCGGAGAAAACCCTAATCCGCACAGCAGCAACAGGGCATTAATTCACATTACCATTTGATGATGTACACATACCGAGGGAGCATGTACCAATATGGGCGCTACAGGCTACTACACCCACAGTGACTG
The DNA here is from genome assembly GCA_030538335.1 of Allobrachymonas sp. GTDB lineage: Bacteria > Pseudomonadota > Gammaproteobacteria > Burkholderiales > Burkholderiaceae_C > Brachymonas. The sequence goes on from JAUNUE010000024.1 coordinate 8,365, forward strand.
CCGTTTGCACAATATGGGCGCGCAACACCCGGAATGCCCGCAGCGGCTGGATGCGATTGAAGACCGCCTGCTGATCACGGGCGTGGGCGACGCCCTGCAGCGGCGCGAACCGCAGCCCGCCAACCTGGCCGAAATCAAGCTGGCGCACCGGCGCATGTACATCGCTGCCTTGCGCGGTATGGGCGACTGGCTGGCGGAAGACGATATTGCCGCAGGCCAGCCGCAGCATTTTTCGCTTGACCCCGATACGTCGATGAACAGCAACACCTACCGCGCGGCCCTGCTGGCGGCAGGTGCCGCGGTGGAGGCCACCGATGCCGTGCTTGCAGGTGAGCTGGAAAACGCCTTTTGCGCCGTGCGCCCACCGGGCCACCATGCCTGCGGCGACAAGGCGATGGGCTTTTGCTTTCTCAACAATGTGGCCATTGCCGCCAAATACGCGGTGGCGCGGCACAACCTGCAACGTGTGGCGATCATCGATTTTGACGTGCACCACGGCAACGGTACCGAAGACATCGTGGCGGGCGACGAGCGCATCCTGATGGTGAGTTTTTTCCAGCACCCGTTTTACCCCGAAGGCGGCGCTACCCGTGCTGATGCGAACCTGCTCAATGTGCCGGTGGCGGCCTACACCAAGGGCGAGGCGATACGCGAGATTGTTGACGCGCAGTGGATGCCGCGGCTGGAGGCGTTTGCGCCCGAGATGATTTTCATCAGCGCGGGCTTTGATGCGCACCGCGAAGACGATATGGGCCAACTCGGCCTGACCGAGGCCGATTACGAATGGATCACGCGCCGTATCAAACGCGTGGCGCAGCAACATTGCCAGGGCCGCATCGTCAGCGTGCTCGAAGGCGGCTACGACCTGAGTGCGCTGGGGCGCAGCGTGGAAGCACATCTGCGCGTGCTGGCCGACGTTTGAGGGCTGACTGGTTGCCGGATTTGCGTATGTGACGCGGTTGCATGGCAGGGTTTTCGCCTGCCTGTGTCAAAATCGCTGTGTTTATTATTTTTTAATGAAACCAGCCATGAACGACAACAACTACGCCGCTACGCTGGAAGAGTGGAGCATCTGGCTTGAAACTGTGCTGCAGCCCAGCACCTTGAAGCAACTCGCCGCGATTGTCGGCATGGGCTTGCTGGCCTGGCTGGCGGTGTATGCGGTACGCAAATATTGGCAGCGCAGGGTATTCACGGTGGAGATGGGGCCACCGGTCATGCTGGGTGTACGCAACTACGATGGCCTGCTGTTTCCGGCCCTGTGGTTCACGCTGACCTATATCAGTTCGCTGCTGATGCAGGTGCCGGTACGGCAATCCATTTTCCGGGTGGCCATGCCCATCATCCTGGCGCTGGTGCTGATCCGTACCGGGGCCATCGTGTTGCGCACCACACTGGGCGCCGGGCGGCGCTGGGTGCGTGTGCTGGAGCAAACCGTTTCATGGACGGTGTGGATCAGCATGGTGCTGTGGGTGACAGGACTGTTGCCCTGGTTCCTTGAGTACCTCAACACCACCGCCATCAAGTTCGGCCCCATCAACACCACCTTGCTGGGGCTGTTGCTGGGCTCGGTTTCTGTCGTGGCTTCGTTGTTGCTGGCGCTGTGGGTGGCTTCGTTGGTTGAGGCCCGTCTGCTGCGTGATGCCCATGGCAGCACCTTGTCGTTGCGCAAGATCATCAGCAATGCCATCCGTGGGGTTTTGCTGTTCCTGGCGCTGCTATTTGGTTTGCGCGCCGCCAATATTGACCTCACCGCGTTTTCGGTGTTTGGCGGGGCCTTGGGCGTGGGCATTGGCCTGGGCCTGCAGAAAATTGCAGCCAACTACGTCAGTGGCTTTGTGGTGCTGCTGGAGCGCAGCATCCGCGTTGGCGACATGATCAAGGTGGATGGCTTCGATGGCCGCGTCATCGACATCTCAGCCCGGTTCACGCGCCTGCGTTCACACAGCGGGGTAGACGCCATTCTGCCCAACGACATGCTGGTCAACCAGCGGGTGGAAAACAGCTCGACCGACCAGCACCGCGTGTGGATCTGGTTCCCGGTGACGGTCAGCTTTGACAGCGATATCGCGCTGGTACAGCGCCTGCTGGTTGATGTGGCGCTGGGGCAGGAGCGCGTGCTGCGCGACCCGCCGCCCGCCGCCCATTTGCATGCCCTGGGTGACAACGGCATGGATTTCCGTCTGGGATTCTGGATTGCCGATCCTGAAAAAAGCACCTTGTCATTGCGCACAGCCATCAATATTGGCATTCTGCGTACATTGAACGAGCACAAGATCGAAATTCCCTACCCCCAAAGGACGGTGCGTGTGCAGATGCCGCAAGCCGCGGCTGGCTCGCAAGCCACGCTGTTTGCCAACGACGAACCTGGTGCCTGAAAGCAGGTCTTGATGGGCGCAGGGCTGCAGCCAGCGTAGGTTGGGGTGAGCGCAGCGAACCCCAACAAAAACGGGTTGCTGCATAGGGCAATCCGTGGATAAATGATGCTGCTGGATGTTGGGGTTCATTGCATTCACCCCAACCTACGCGAGCTGAATGCAGGTCTTGAAGGGTAGCCAGCGTAGGGCAGAACCTCCGTCAGGAGATTCTGCCGCATGAGCAAGTTTGCACGACAACATGCGTCGGAATCGCTTTGGGTTCCGACCTACGGCGATTGCTGCATGCCAGTGAAGGGAAGAATCAGGTTAGCTTGTTCAAAGCCTGCTGCAGGTCGGCCACCAGATCTGCAGCCTCTTCCAGTCCGGTACACAGCCGCACCATCTTGCCGCGTTGCAGGTGCGCGGGCCAGGTGCTGCGGGTCGCTGCAATGCTGGATGTCACCACCAGGCTCATCGGCCCGCCCCAGCTGTAGCCGATCTTGAACCATTGCAGGCTGTCGCAAAAGGCATCGACCTGCGCCTGGCTGAACCGGTCATCCACAATAATGCTCACGATGCCTGCGGCCGCGCCTTCGGGCCGTTCAGGGGTGCAGCAATGTTTTTTCCACGCGGCATGCCCTGGCGCATCAGGCAGGCTGGGGTGCAGCACCTGCACGAATTGCGCTTGCTGCGCAGCCCATTGGGCGATGGCGCGGGCGTTCTTGTCGGCCTTGCGGTAGCGCAACTCCATGCTGGGCAGGCCGGCCAGAATGGCTTCGACATCGTTCATGCCGACGCACAGCCCAAAGTGCATGTGGAAAGTGGCGAGTTTTTCAAACAAGGCGTCGCTGCGCGTCATGATGCTGCCCATGAGCACATGGCCGCCGCCGCTGGGGTATTTAGTCAGCGCGTGTACGGTCATGTCCACGCCCAGGGCCTCGGCGCTGCCATCACCTGTGCGCAGCAGGTCAAATGGCGCAAAGGCCAGCCCCGCGCCCCAGGTGTTGTCAAGCGCCGTCAAAATACCTTTGCTGCGGCACAGCTTGACCTGTTCGATCAGGTCGGGAAACTCCAGCGTGCCGGAGCCGGCAGCCTCCAGCCACACCAGCTTGGTGGCGGGGGTGATTTTTGCAGCGAGGTCGCTGGTGTCGGTCGCCTCATAGAAGGCAGGCTGGATGCCAAAGCGCTGCAGATCGGCCAGTGCCAGCGCCTTGTTCGGGCCATAGACGTTGTCGGGCAGCAGGACGTGATCGCCAGGATTGAGCAAGGCGAGATTCACGCAGGCAATGGCTGCCAGCCCGCTGGGGGCCAGCATGGCGTGCTTGCCGCCTTCAAGCGCACACAGGCGCTGCTCAAGCAGGTAGCTGGTGGGTGTGCCGTGCGTGCCGTAGGTGTAATTGCCCCGATCGAGCGCATCGCGGCTGCGTGTTGCTGCAATGTTGGGGAAGAAAATCGTTGAGGCTTTGTGTACGGCCGGTTGCGGTGCGCCAAAGCCATCAGGTGGCTGGTAGGGGTGGTGGATCAGGCGGGTGCTGCGGTCGGGTTTCATGGCCGTATTCAGTCGTTCTGCCGAGCCGCCAGGTGCTCGGGCCGGATGCTGTCGTAAATCTCGAAGGGCTGGTGGATCCACGGGCTGGTGGGCAGGTTCTCTACCGAATAATCAGGTGCGAAAGTGGATACGCCCTTGGTCCACAGCACGGCACTGCGGATATCGGTAATGGCGGGGTATTTGGCGCGCAGCATGTCCATCACGGCGTGTAGCGTTTTGCCAGAGTCTGCCAGGTCGTCAACCAGCAGCACGCGCCCGGCGATCTGGCCTTTGGGCGTGGTGATGTAGTGGGCAATGTCGAGGTGGCCCTGCTTGGTGCCATGGTCGTCGCGGTAGGAGCTGGTCGACATGATGGCCAGCGGTACATCAAAAATGCGGCTGAGCACATCGCCGGGGCGCATGCCGCCGCGTGCAAGACACAAGATGGTGTCAAATTTCCAGCCCGAATGGTGCACCATCAGCGCCAGTTGCTCGATCAACTGGTGGTATTTTTCGTGGCTTACGTAAAGGTGCTTTCCGTCTTCGGTCAACATGGGGCGTTCCTTCTCGGGCGGGTGGGGCTGGATCAGGCGGGATTGGCAAACGGATGCTGCCGCATGATCGTATGGTCGCGGTCAGGGCTGGTCGAGATCACGTGGATCGGCACGCCCACCAGGTCTTCAATGCGTTGCAGGTAGTGTCGGGCGGCCGCGGGCAGTTGATCGTAGTCGGTCACGCCTGCGGTGGTGTCGCTCCAGCCCGGTACGGTTTCGTACACGGGTTCGCAGCGGGCAATGTCTTCAGCGCCTATGGGCAGAATGTCTACCGTGGCGCCATCGAGCTGGTAGCCGGTGCAGATCTGCAGTTCGGGCAGGCCGTCGAGCACGTCGAGCTTGGTGATGCACAAGCCGCTCAAGCCGTTGACCTGTGCCGAACGTTTGAGCAAGGCCGCATCAAACCAGCCGCAGCGGCGGTAGCGGCCGGTGACCACGCCGCGCTCGGCGCCTACGGTGCTCATGTGGTAGCCGGGTGTGCCTTCTTTTTCCCAATCAAGCTCCGTAGGGAAGGGGCCACCACCCACGCGGGTGCAGTAGGCCTTGGTAATGCCCAGCACATAGTGCAACAGGCCGGGGCCTACGCCTGATCCTGCTGCGGCGTTGCCCGCCACGGTGTTGCTGCTGGTGACAAACGGGTAGGTGCCATGGTCCACATCAAGCAGCGTGCCCTGGGCACCTTCAAACAGCAGGTTGGCGCCTGCCTTGTGGGCGTCGTTCAACTCGCGCGATACATCGGCCAGCATGGGGCGCACCGATTCGGCCTGTTGCATGGCCTCGTTGTAGATCGCATCAAAATCCATCTGGCCGTTTTTGACATAGGGCTTGAGTGCGTCTGGCACCGCGATCTTGTCAAAACCCAGATAGGTGGTGAGCACGTGGTTGTGCAGGTGCAGCAGCTCGCGCAATTTGGCGGCAAAGCGGTCGGCGCTTTTCAGGTCTTGCGCGCGCAGGGCACGGCGGGCAATCTTGTCTTCGTAGGTGGGGCCGATGCCTTTGCCGGTGGTGCCGATCTTGTCGATGCCGTCTTGTTCGCGGCGGGCTTCGCGGGCGATGTCGAGTGCGGCATGGAACGGCAGAATCAGCGGGCAGGCTTCGGAAATGCGCAGGCGCGAACGCACCTCAATGCCTGCAGCTTCGAGTCCGGCAATTTCCTTGAGCAGCTGCGCTACTGACAGCACCACACCGTTGCCGATGTAGCACTTCACGCCGGGCCGCATGATGCCGCTGGGGATGAGGTTGAGCGCCGTTTTCACGCCGTTGATGACCAGCGTATGCCCGGCGTTGTGCCCGCCCTGAAAGCGCACCACGCCCTGGGCGCTTTCGGTGAGCCAGTCGACCAGCTTGCCCTTGCCCTCGTCGCCCCACTGGCTGCCCACCACCACGACATTGCGCCCTTGGGCGGCCTGGAGCAAATTCTTGTTCATGCAGCGAAAATCCTTCTCGAAAACGACAAAAGCAACAACGGAAATACAAAAAACAATCAGGCGCAGACCGTTTGTACCTGCCACTGCCCATTGTGCAGAGCCAGCACGCGGGTGCAGCGGAATTCTTCGGGGGTGTGATCCTGCCCCGGCAAGGTGACGACCACAGTTTCTCCCGCCTGACGCAAGGTTTGCACGGCAGCTTGCCATTCGGCGCATGTCTGCCACTGGGTATGGATGGCTTCGCGCAGTGGCCTTGCCTGGGTATGGCGGGCCAGTGCTTTTACATCAAGGCTGAAGCCCACGGCAGGGCGCGTGCGGCCAAACGCCGCGCCTACTTCATCGTACCGGCCACCGCGCACCAGCGCATCGCTGCCACCGCGCAGATAGATGGCAAAGCGCATGCCGCTGTAGTACGAGTAGCCTTGTGAATCGGCCAGATCGAACTGCACATGCGCTTCAGGATGCAGGCGCTCTATATGGCTGGCAAGGCTGCTCAGTTCATCGAGCGCTTGGGTAATGGCAGGCAGCGGGGGCAGGGCCTTGCGGGCGGTTTCAAGCACGGACGCGTCGCCATACAAGCCCGGCAAAGCC
>JAUNUE010000287.1 GCA_030538335.1 Allobrachymonas sp.
TTGCAGATGCAGGAGATGGGCATACGCCTGCCCTTCGTGGTGCTGGATGCAGCCAGCGGCAAGGTGCTGGGCACCACAAGCTACCATGACATTGTTCCGGCCATCCGGCGGCTCGAAATTGGCTACACCTGGTATGCGCAAAGCGTGCAGCGCACCCATGTCAACAGCACCTGCAAGCTGCTGCTGATGGAGCACGCGTTCGAAACACTCAAGGCACGCGTCGTGGGCTGGCGCACCGACAATTTCAACTTTGCATCACAGCGCGCCATCGAGCGGCTGGGTGCCAGAAAAGACGGGGTGCTGCGGGGTCACCTCATGCGCCGCGACGGCACCATCCGCGACACCGTCATGTACAGCATGACGGCTGAAGAGTGGCCGGAGGCCAAGGCGCAGTTGCTCGACATGCTCAGCCGCCATGCGGCGGCCAAACACAGCAAAGTCGAAATATAGCCACATCTGAAAATAATCAGACACCGTTCGCCCTGAGGTATCGAAGGGCAGACACCATCCATGTGGGCTTCGATACCTGTCCTGAGCTGGTCGAAGGGCCTCAGCCCGAACGGATCGGATGAAAATTGTCGAATCATTTCTCGAAATGACTATATAAAAGCCGACTTGCCGTTTTTCTGCGCAGTACCCAACGGGGCATGGCGAGGAACGCAAAGTGCACGCGGCAATCCTTGTTGCACGGCCTGAAACGAACAGATGGCCACGCCGCTTGCAGCGGCTCGCAATGACGCATTGTTTGGAATGCAATGCATCTTATACAGAAGCCGCGAACCCGCTCTGCTGCACCTAGTAGCTGCGCCCGCCTTTGTACAAGGCATGCGCCCTGCGCTGCAAGGTGGTGCTTTGCGCCAGCCGTGCCATGGCGCTGCCTGCATGGGCGTGGGTAATCGCCAGCCCCAGCGCATCGGCCGCATCGGCGCCCGGCAGGCCCGACAGGCGCAACAGGCGGCGCACCATTTCCTGGATTTGCGGCTTGGCGGCGCGGCCATGTCCGGCCACTGCTTTTTTCATCTGCAGGGCGGTGTACTCGGCCACCGGCAATTGTTGCGCCACCAATGCAGCAAGACACGCACCACGCGCCTGACCAAGCAGCAATGTGGCCTGCGGGTTGACGTTGACAAACACAATTTCAAGCGCGGCCACAGCAGGCTGGTACGTCGCCACCACCTCGGCAATGCCCTCGCACAGCAACTTCACGCGCGCGGGCAGGTCGCCCATCTGCGGCATATCGGCATCAGCCGCTTTACCGGCCACTGTGCGGATGGTACCGCTGGCCACATACTGCAACTGCCCGCCTTGCACATCGACCACGCCAAAGCCGGTGCTGCGCAGGCCGGGGTCAATACCGAGGATGCGCATGGTGCTCACACGATCGTGGCCGGATACAGCCAGACCAGCACATGAAAAAAAACGGGCGCCGCAAAACACAGTGCGTCTACCTTGTCGAGCAAACCGCCCGTGCCCAGCACCGAGCGCCCCAGATTGCCCCAGTTGGTAATGCCGCGGTCACGCTTGATGGCCTTCATCACAAAGTGGCCAAGCGAACCAGCAAGCCCGGCGATCAGGCCCATCAACAGCCCGTGCCCGAAATGCAGGGGCGTGAATACCGAGAACACACCGCCTGTGACCGCACCTGCTGCAAGGCCTGCGGCCCAGTTCTTCCAGCCGAAACTGGTGCAGATATTGGGTGCCAGCGGTTTGGAGGGGTAATGGCGCGCCACCAGCGCCTGCACCAGCATGCAGACCTGCACCGCCATGATGAGGAAGAACACGAGGAACGCCGAGCGCCCCTTGAAATCGGCATACTGCAACAGCAGCAAGGCAGGCACATAGCTCATGCCGTACACG
>JAUNUE010000025.1:0-1370 GCA_030538335.1 Allobrachymonas sp.
GGGACCCGGCGTTTAGGCGGGGCGACTTTGTGCGACGCTTTGCTCTGGGGGAGCTGCTCAAGGCCCTCACGCACACCGGCCGCTACACCCGCCGCCGCAAGGTCACGCTGCAGTACCCCGAAGAAAAAACGCCGCTGTCGCCCCGCTTCCGCGGCTTGCATGCGCTGCTGCGCTATGACAATGGCGAAGAGCGCTGCATTGCCTGCAAGCTGTGTGAGGCGGTGTGCCCGGCCATGGCCATCACCATCGAATCGGCCGAAAATGCCAGCGGCAAGCGCAGCACCACACGCTACGACATCGACCTGACCAAATGCATCTACTGCGGCTTCTGCGAAGAAAGCTGCCCGGTCGATTCGATTGTCGAGACCCCGATTTTTGAATACCACGGCGAAAAGCGCGGCGACCTGTATTTCACCAAAGACATGCTCTTGGCCGTGGGTGACCGCTACAAAGCGCTCATCGACGAGGCCAAAGCCTCTGATGCCCCGTACCGATAGGACACCATGAACCACATCGAAACTGTCCTGTTCTACGCATTTGCTGCCGTGCTGCTGCTGGCAGCGTTTCGCGTGATCACGTCGCGCAACACGGTGCACGCCGTGATGTATCTGGTGCTCACGTTCTTCCAGGCCGCCGCGATCTGGTTGCTGCTCAAGGCCGAGTTCCTGGCTGTGGTGCTGGTGCTGGTGTATGTGGGCGCGGTGCTGGTGCTGTTCCTGTTCGTGCTCATGATGATCAACTTTGATCCGCAAGCGGCCCGTGACGGCTTCTGGAAGCACTTTCCGCTCGCTGCAGGCATTGGCCTCTTGTTCATGGCCGAGCTGGCAGGCGTGTTCCTGCTCAGCTACAGCGGCATCACGCAAGCCTTGCCGATGCGTGGGGCTGACGGGGCCAACCTGCCCGCTGCCACCGCCAACACCAATGCGCTGGGGCAGGTGCTGTACACGCACTACCTGTATCCGGTGCAGATAGCTGCCGTGCTGCTGCTCGTGGCGATCATTGCCGCCATTGCCTTGACCTTGCGCAGCCGCAAGGACAGCAAGCGCCAGTCGGTAGGGTGGCAGGTCAACGTCAAGGTCAAGGACCGGATGCGGGTGCTGAAAATGGATCCCACCCGCCCGGCGCCTGCCGCTGAAGAGGCCGAGGCTCACAAGGAGGACGCATCATGACGCTGTCGCTGGCGCATTTCCTCACGCTGGGGGGCATTCTCTTTTCGTTTGCCATCGTCGGCATCTTCCTGAACCGGCGCAACCTGATCGTGCTGCTGATGGCGATCGAGTTGATGCTGCTGGCCGTGAGCATGAACTTCGTGGCGTTTTCGCATTACCGCGGCGACCTGCACGCGCAGGTGTTCGTGTTCTTCATCCTGA
>JAUNUE010000025.1:1380-6812 GCA_030538335.1 Allobrachymonas sp.
CGGCAGCGGAGTCGGCCATCGGTTTGGCGATTCTGGTCTTGCTGTTCCGCAGCCGCAGCAGCATCCAGGCTGACGCCATGAGCGATTTGAGGAATTGATCGTATGGTTCCCACGATTTCTTCCACCGTCCTGTTGCTGATCGTGCTGTTGCCGATGTGCGCATCGGCCATCGTCGGCATTTTTGGCACGGCCGCGGGCGGCAATCTGCTCTCGCGCCGCTGGGCGCATGGGCTCACCATCGCGGCGGTTTCGGCATCACTGTTGCTGTCGCTGCTGGTGCTGTGGCAGGTCATCCAGGGCGCGCGCTACAACCAGACGGTGTACGAGTGGATGGTGATCGGCGACTTCCGCATGGAAATCGGCTTCATGATCGACGGCCTCACGGCCCTGATGATGTGCGTGGTCACCTCGGTGTCGCTCATGGTGCACATCTACTCCATTGGCTACATGCACGAAGACGCGAGCTACAACCGCTTCTTCGCCTACATCGCGCTGTTCACCTTTGCCATGCTGATGCTGGTCATGGGCAACAACCTGCTGCAGCTCTTCATGGGCTGGGAGGGCGTGGGGCTGGCTTCGTACCTGTTGATCGGTTTCTGGTTCGACAAGCCCGGTGCGATTTTTGCCAACAAGAAAGCCTTCCTCGTCAACCGCGTGGCCGACTTGGGCTTTATCGTCGGCATCGGTCTGGTGGCAGCCAGCACAGGCACGCTGAATTACGTCGAAATTTTTGCCCGCATCGACAAGCTGCTCGCCATCATGCCCGGCATGGGCTGGCCGGTGGTGGTGGTCGCCACGGTCTGCCTGTTCATCGGCGCCATGGGCAAGTCGGCGCAGTTCCCGCTGCACGTGTGGCTGCCCGATTCGATGAATGGCCCCACGCCAAGTTCGGCGCTGATCCACGCGGCTACCATGGTCACGGCCGGCATTTTCATGGTTTCGCGTCTGTCGCCGCTGTTTGAACTGAGCGACTTCACGCTCAACATGATCCTGCTGGTGGGTGCGGCCACGGCCTTCTTCATGGGGTTGATGGGCACCATCCAGTACGACATCAAACGCGTGGTGGCGTATTCCACGCTGTCGCAACTTGGCTATATGGTGATGGGGCTGGGCGCGTCGGCCTACCAAGCGTCGGTGTTCCACCTGTTCACGCATGCCTTTTTCAAGGCGCTGCTGTTTTTGGCAGCGGGCTCGGTCATCATGGGCATGCACCACAACCAGGACATGCGCTACATGGGCGGCGTGCGCAAGTACATGCCCATTACGCACCTGACCTGGCTGGCGGGCACGCTGGCGCTGATCGGCATGCCGTTCTTCTCGGGTTTTTACTCCAAAGACGGCCTGATCCTGGCGCTGCACGCCAGCCAGCAGCCCATGGCCAAGGTCGCCTTGTGGGCAGCGCTGGCCAGCGTGGTCGTCACGGCGTTCTACAGTTTGCGTTCGTACTTCCGTGTGTTCTGGGGCGAGGAGCGTTACGACCAGAATCCCGATGCGCACCACCACGATGACCACCACGACGCGCACCACAGCAGCAAGCCGCACGAATCGCCTTTGGTGGTCACGGTGCCGCTGGTGCTGCTGGCTGTGGCATCTGTAGGCTTTGGCTTTTTCACCATGGGGCCGCTGATGTTCGGCAGCTTCTTTGCCGATGCCATCCATATCGACGCAGCAAGGCACCCAGTCATGCAGCATTTGGCGGCTGATTTTCATGGGCCGATGGCCATGACAGTGCACGGCCTGGTCACCGCACCGTTCTGGCTGATGGTGCTGGGCGTAGGGCTGGCGGCTGCGCTGTATCTGGCCAACAACTCCATTGCCGAGCGCCTGCGCGCGTTCTTCACCCCCATCGTGCGTGTGCTTGACAACAAGTACTACCTCGACTGGTTCTACGAAAACGTGGTGGCCTATTCAACACGCAAAGTGGGCACGGTGCTCTGGCAACTGGTTGACCTCAAATGGATGTGGTTCATCGACGAGGGCATGACGCGCACGCTGCGGCATCTGGGGCTGGCGGTGTACGACGTGTTTGAGCGCCTGATGCTGTGGCTGACCGACAACGTGCTCACGGGCGTGACGCGGTTCTTTGGCGAGTTGTTCTGGAAGGGCGGTGACGAAGGCGTGATCGAGAAGCAGTTCGTCAACGCCTCGTGGCAAGGCATAGGGGCGTTGGCCGAGCGCGTGCGGCGCATGCAGACCGGCTACCTCTACCACTATGCCCTGGTGATGATTGCAGGTTTGTTGGCGATGATGACGTGGTTCGTCTGGCTATATTAGGAGAAGAAGCCAAATGGGAATTTTGAGTTTTTTGATCTGGACGCCCATCGTCGCTGGCTGCGTTCTGCTGGCCTTTTCAGGGCCACGTTACGAGCCGCTGGCGCGCTGGGGGGCGTTGTTTGCGGCAATCGTCGACTTCATCCTGTCGCTCGTCATGTACGGGCGCTTCCGCAATGAAGAAGCCGGCATGCAGATGGTGGAGAAGGTGTCGTGGATTCCATCCATCAACACCAACTACCACCTGGGCGTAGACGGCATTTCGCTGTGGCTGGTGTTGCTCAACACCTTCGTCACCATACTGGTGGTGATTGCCTGCTGGCGCAACATTGAACACCGCCTGAACCAGTTCATGGGTTCCGTGCTGGTGTTGAGCGGCTTTCTCATCGGCACCTTCCTGGCGCTTGATGCCTTGCTGTTCTATGTGTTCTTCGAGGTGACGCTGGTGCCGATGTACATCATCATCGGCATCTGGGGCGGGCCGCGCAAGATCTACTCGGCCTTCAAGTTCTTCCTCTACACCTTCATGGGCTCGCTGTTCATGATGGTGGCCATGGCCTATCTGTACACGGCTGCGGGCGGCAGCTTTGACATTGCCACCTGGCAGAACCTGCCACTGAGTGCCACGGCCCAAACGGCGCTGCTGTTTGCCTTTACTGCGGCGTTTGGCGTGAAGCTGCCGATGTGGCCGCTGCACACCTGGTTGCCCGACGTGCACGTGGAGGCACCCACCGGCGGCTCGGCGGTGCTGGCGGCCATCATGTTGAAGCTCGGAGGCTACGGCTTCTTGCGCCTGGCGCTGCCGATTGCACCCGATGCGGCACACCGCTGGGCATGGCTCATGATCAGCCTGTCGCTCATCGCCATCATCTACATCGGGCTGGTGGCGATTGTTCAGCTCGACATGAAAAAGCTCGTGGCCTATTCGTCGGTGGCGCACATGGGTTACGTCACGCTGGGCATGTATGTGTTCAGCGCCGAGGGCATTTCGGGCGCGGTGTTGCAGATGATTGCACACGGCCTGGTGTCGCCCGCCATGTTCCTGTGCGTGGGCGTGCTGTACGACCGCGTGCACTCGCGCCAGATTGCCGATTACGGCGGTGTGGTCAACGTCATGCCGCGCTTTACGGCGCTGGCCTTCCTGTTTGCCTTTGGCAACTTCGGCGTGCCTGCCACGGCCGGTTTTGTGGGGGAGTGGACGGTGATCATCGCGGCCGTCAAGGCCAATCTGTGGGTGGGCCTCGCAGCAGGTACCTCGCTCATTCTGGCAGCGGCCTACACCTTGTGGATGATGCAGCGCGTGTACCTCGGCCCGGTGGCGAACGACAAGGTGCGCGAACTGCGCGACATCAATTGGCGCGAAACCTTGTTCCTCGGCATTTTTGCCCTTGCGGTGTTGGTGATGGGCGTGTACCCCAAACCCATCACGCGGTCGATGGATGCCTCGGTGGCCAAGCTGACGCAGCACCTGGCCACGTCCAAACTGCAATAAACAAGGGCACAACAGCATGATTGACGCAACAAGCTGGGCCGTCATCGCGCCGGAACTGGTCTTGCTGACCCTGGCCTGCGTGGTGACCTTGGCCGACTTGTGGGTCAAGCACCCGCAGCGCGGCCTCACGTACTGGCTCACGCAAATCACGCTTACGCTGCTGGTGCTGTGGCAGGCCGGGCATGCGCGCACCTTGTCCAATCCCGACATGCACAAGGCGGCCTACGGATTCGGTGGCATGGTGGTGGCCGATGCCTTTGGCGCCTGGCTCAAATGCGCGGCCACGCTGGCGCTGATGGTGGCGCTGGTGTATGCGCGCCCCTACTCCACCGAGCGGCAAATGGTCAAGCGCGGCGGCGAGTTGTACATCCTTGCGCTGTTTGCCTTGCTGGGCGTGTACATCACGGCAGCGGGCAACCACTTCCTCGTCATCTACCTGGGGCTGGAGTTGACGGCGCTGGCCAGTTTCGCCATGGTGGCGTTGCGGCGCAACCATGCCCTGTCGGCCGAAGCGGGCATGAAGTATTTCATTCTCGGTTCGCTGGCCTCGGGCTTTTTGCTCTATGGGCTGTCCATGCTCTACGGTGCCACGGGTGCCATGCACCTGCCGCTGCTGCAAGAGTCGGTGCTGCGCGGCATCGGCAGCAAAGGCGTGCTGATGCTGGGCCTCGTGTTTGTGGTGGCAGGCCTCGCGTTCAAGCTGGCGGCTGCGCCCTTCCACATGTGGGTGCCTGATGTGTACCAGGGCGCGCCCACGTCGATTACGCTGATCATTGCCACGGCGCCGAAGCTGGCAGTGTTTGCCGTGCTGGTGCGCCTGCTGGTGGGCGGGTTGCTGGACTTGGCTTCGCAGTGGCAACTCATGCTGGTGGTGCTGGCTGTGTGTTCGCTGCTACTCGGCAATATTGCAGCGACCCTGCAGCACAACGTCAAGCGCATGCTGGCTTATTCAACCATTGCGCAAAACGGTTTTCTGCTGCTGGTGTTTGCGGTGAGTTATGTCAACGGCAACAACTACCTGTTGAAAGACGCATTGGCTGCCAGCATGTTCTACATGCTGACCTATGTGCTGGCGGCGCTTGTCGCATTCGGCGTGCTGATGCTGCTGTCGGGCGAAAACGTGGAATGCGAAACGCTCGACGATCTGCGTGGCTTGAACCACCGCCACCCGGTCTATGCGGGCATCATGGCGCTGGCCATGCTGTCGCTGGCGGGTGTGCCGCTGACCGTAGGGTTTTATGCCAAGTTCCGCATCATCCAGGTGTTGCTGATGGCGCAAACCGGCCTGCATGTGGGGTTGGCCATCTTTGCCGTGTTGACGGCGGTGATCGGCGCCTTCTACTACATCCGCATCATCAAGGTTATGTACTTTGACGAGCCTGTGCACCCCGAAGAATGGTCGGTGGCGCACCGCACCGATGCTCATGCCATGCTGTCGATCAACGGGGCCTTGCTGGTGGTGCTGGGCATTTTGCCCGCAGGCCTGCTGCGCCTGTGCGACGAAGCGGTGCTCAATATGCTGCGGCATATGAGCGGCATGCAATAAGCATTCTTCGTTTGCATCACCGTGTTGGTTCCTGACCTGCCGCCCGATTTGCCCGCTGCGCCGCCGGATCTGGTGGAAACGGTAGAGCAGCACGAAGAAGTATTCCGCGGGCGTTTTCTGCGT
>JAUNUE010000025.1:6822-8341 GCA_030538335.1 Allobrachymonas sp.
GTACGCTTGCCCACGGGCGCGCTGGCCGGGCGTGAATATGTGCAGCATCCGGGAGCAGTGGTCATTGTGGGCGTGCTGGAACACGAAAGCGCCGCGCCGCGCTATGTGGTCGAATACCAGTACCGGCACCCGGTAGGCCGCGCAATGATCGAGTTTCCGGCAGGCAAGCTCGATCCGCAAGAGCCGGGCCTGCACTGCGCGCGCCGCGAGTTTCTCGAAGAAACCGGTTTTGCCGCCCGGCAATGGGCGTTTGCAGGCGCCATGCACAACTGCATTGGCTATTCGGACGAGCGCATCGACATCTGGTTTGCCCGTGACCTGCATTACTGCGGCCAGCAGCTCGATGATGGTGAACTGCTGCGCGTGTATGCCGCACCTTTGTCCGACCTGCTGCAACGCGTGCAGAACGGGGCGCTGACAGATGCCAAAACCATCACCGCGCTGCTGTGGGCGCAGCAGGTGGAGCAGGGGACGTGGTCTTTGCCCTGGCAGACAGTGGAATAGCTATCCGCAGGATGGAAAAACAGCCGGACGCAGAGAGCGCAGAAGATGCGCAAAAGACGCAGAAATATATGGCCAATGCATCTTGCTATCTTCAAACCAGTGGCTCGCTATCCAAAGAAACCCCCTCTCCCTTTGGGAGAGGGCAGGGGTGAGGGCGGACAGGGCAGGTATCTGTGCCTCCTGCACTGAAAAACTTCTGCCTTTGCACGCAAACCCAAACCTCAAGAGCGCAATCGATTCAGAGCCTGCCCTGCAGCAGCTATTACTGCCGTAGCTGCATCCTGCGCATCACAGGCAACCACCTGCCGTTGCGGCATGCTGCGCAGCCAGGTCAATTGGCGTTTGGCCAACTGGCGCGTGGCGGCAATGGCCTTGTCGCGCCATTGTTCCAGCGGCTCGTGGCGGTCGAGTGCCTCCCACGCCTGGCGGTAGCCCACGCAGCGGATGGAAGGCAAGCCCGCATGCAGGTCGCTCCGGGCGCGTAGCGTTCGCACTTCTTCAATAAATCCCTGTTCCAGCATGGCGTCGAAACGCTGGGCGATGCGGGCATGCAGCCACTGGCGGTCAACGGGTTCGAGCGACAGCAACCGTGCGGGCGGCAGAGCGGGCAAGGCCATCTCGCCATGCGCATGCCAATGCGACAAGGGCTTGCCGGTGAGCTGCCATACTTCAAGCGCCCGGCCAATGCGCTGGCTGTCGTGCGGTGGCAGGCGTGCGGCGGTAGGCGGGTCGATGCGCGCCAGTTCGGCATGCAGAGCGGGCCAGCCCTCGTTGTCAGCGCGCTTGGCCATCTGCGCACGCAAGGCAGCGTCTGCTTCGGGCAGGGCGCTCATGCCTTCAAACAGCGCCTTGAAGTACAGCATGGTGCCGCCCACGAGCAAGGGCACGGCGTTGCGTGCGCGGATGCTTGCGATCAAACTGGCCGCATCGCGCGCGAACTGGGCGGCGCTGTAGCTTTCGGCAGGGTCGATGATGTCGATCAGGTGGTGCGGTACGGCGTGTTGTTCATGTGCGC
>JAUNUE010000025.1:8351-14723 GCA_030538335.1 Allobrachymonas sp.
CGGTGCCGATGTCCATGCCGCGGTAGACCAGGGCCGAATCGACGCTGATGATTTCCATCTGCAGCCCCCACTGCGCCTTGGCGTGGGCAGCAAGGTGCAAAGCGGCAGACGACTTGCCGCTGGCAGTGGGGCCAGCCAGGGCGATGTAAAAAGTGTTTGCGTCAGGGGCGGTCATGGCGGGGTGACGGGTTTCGGCTGATTATCAGTCTCCTGGGCGTGCGGGGCAGTAGAAATACCCGGATCATGGGGCGCTGGCTGTCAGCGCCTTGCAGCACAATAGTCGCCATGCAACAGGAAATCCTCATCAACTGGGCGCCGCACGAAACCCGCGTGGCGGTGATTGAACACGGCGTGGCGCAGGAGGTGCATATCGAGCGGCCCGCGCAGCGTGGCATCGTGGGCAATGTGTATTTGGGCAAGGTCATGCGTGTGCTGCCGGGCATGCAGTCGGCTTTTGTCGATATCGGGCTGGAGCGATCGGCCTTCCTGCATGTGGGCGATATGCCGCAGCCTGCGGCAGCGCCTGCAGAAAATGGATCGCTGCCCGCGCCCCGCCCGATCGAGCAACTGCTGTTCGAGGGACAGAGTGTGGTGGTGCAGGTGCTCAAAGACCCCCTGGGCAGCAAGGGCGCACGGCTGTCGGCCCATATCAGCCTGGCCGGGCGCCTGATGGTGCTGTTGCCGCATTCCGACGGCGTAGGGGTATCGCAAAAAATTGCTTCACCCCAGCGCGAAGATTTGCGCGAGCGCGTAACGGCGCTGCTGCCCGCACTGCAGGACAAGGGGCAGACATTGGAATGTGGCTTGATCGTGCGCACCAATGCCGAAGATGCGACCGATGCCGAGCTGCTGCAAGACATGCAATACCTGCACAAGGTGTGGCTGGCCATCCGCCAGGCAAGCCAGCAGCAGCCTGCGCCCAGCTTGTTGCACCAGGACGTGAACCTGATGCAGCGCGTGCTGCGTGACATGGTGTGCGAGACCACGCAGGTCATCCGCATCGATTCACGCGAACAGCACGGCCATCTGCTCGAATTTGCGCACACCTATATGCCCGATACGGTGGAAAAAATACAACACTACCGGGGCGAACGGCCGATTTTTGATTTGTTCTCGGTCGATGAAGAAATCAACAAGGCCTTGGGTAGTCGCGTAGACCTCAAATCCGGGGGCTATCTCATCATCGACCAGACCGAAGCGCTGACCACGGTGGATGTCAACACAGGGGGGTTTGTTGGTGCACGCAATTTTGAAGAGACTATCTTCAAGACCAACCTCGAAGCCACCCACGCCATTGCGCGGCAATTGCGCCTGCGCAACTTGGGCGGCATCATCATTGTGGATTTCATCGACATGGTACAACCCGAGCACCAGCAGGCCGTGTTGACCGAGCTGCACAAGCAGTTGCAGCGCGACCGCATCAAGACCGCGATCGGGCAGTTTTCCCCTTTGGGACTGCTCGAAATGACACGCAAGCGCACGCGCGAATCGTTGGTGCGCATGCTGTGCGAGCCGTGCCCCGCGTGCGAAGGCCGCGGTGTGGCCAAGACTGCGCGCAGCGTGGCCTACGACATCCTGCGCGAAATCCTGCGCGAAGCGCGCCAGTTCGATCCGAAAGAAATCCGCGTGGTGGCGGCGCAGCAAGTCATCGATTTGCTGCTGGATGAAGAAAGCCCGCATCTGGCGGGGCTGGAGGCATTCATTGGCAAGCCCGTGTCGTTGCGGGCCGACAGCGGGCTTGCGCAAGAGCACTACGACATCGTGTTGTTCTGATGCGGGGTGCGGACGGATTCAGGTCTCACGCGGGAATAAGTCACACTTCAACTGCGAACATTCGGGTATTTGTATTGCTAACGCGATGCTTACACAGTACACTAGAAGGAACGTATATTCAGACTTCTTTCAGAAAAAAACCTGCGGAGCAAGTGCATATGGCTACCTCCCCCGACCCCGGCGCAGAGCAACAGTCGCTGAAATTGCTGGTCAAAGGCTTTGCCGGATTTGACATGCGCCTGCTCGACGGCGTGGTCAAGTTGTCCAAGCGTCGCAATCCATCGTTGGAGATGGTCAGCGATGCCGAGCAATCAGCGGTTGACGTCATCATGGTCGATGGCAAAGACAGCGAGGCCATGACGTGGGCAGAACAGCAAAAAACCTGGCTGGCACGCCAGCCCGTGGTGTGGGTGGATGCCAAGCAGGCGGTGCCGCATGGTCATACATCCATCAACCGCCCGGTGCAGTGGACCAACCTGCCAGTGCTGTTGTCACGCGCCATGGACGATGCCTCGCACGACGAAGAGGGCGGCGACATCCATTACGATTTGCCTGCTGCGGCGCCGGGTGCTGCAGCCTCCCGAATGACAGCTCCGGCTCCCGTTCCGGCGACGCCTGCCGCCAGTGCGTCGCCGCCCAAGCCTGCGGATGAGTTGCTCAAATCCTTGTCTGATCGCCAGAAAGGCGTACCCATTCTGGTAGTGGATGACAGTGCTGCCGTGCGCGGCCACCTGATGAGTGTCTTGAAGACCTACGGCTACATCGTTACAGCGGTTGACAGTGGCGAAGCCGGTGTCATGGCTGCAGAAACAGGCAGTTATGCCTGCATTTTGATGGACGTATTGATGCCCGGCATTGATGGCTACGACGCCTGCCGTCGCATCAAGTCCAGGGGTGCGAGCGCGCCGCCGGTGGTCATGCTCACCAGCAAGTCTTCGCCCTTTGACAAGATCCGCGGCAAGATGGCCGGATGTGATGCCTACCTGACCAAGCCCGTGACCAAGAGCCATCTGATGGAGGTATTGGCGCAACACGCGCATGCAAATCAGGCGCTGAGTGCGACATAATTCACGGTGGCAATTTGTAAACAAGGGCAATCCTGTCCAGGTTCGTCACAATAGAAGCCGGAGCTCAACCCTTCCGGCATTGTGAGTGTGGTGAGAAGGGGTTGATTTTTCAGGAGAAACGCAAATGGTACGCAATATCCTCGTAGTAGATGACAGCCAGGTTGACCGCAGCCGTCTGGAGAAACTCATGGCCGACGCTGGCTACCAGGTCAGCAGTGCCAGCAATGGCGCGCAGGCGCTGGAGGCCGTCAAACGCTCCAAGCCCGACCTGATCCTCATGGACGTCAACATGCCCGAGATGGACGGCTTTGCCGCCACCCGTGGCTTGCGTGGCGACCCTGCCACCAAAGACATCCCGGTGGTGCTGGTCACCGCCAAAGACCAGAAGGCTGACAAGGCTTGGGGTCAGATGCTGGGCGCCAAAGGCTATATCACCAAGCCCTATACCGACGACCAGGTGCTGTCGGTCGTGCGTGGTTTGTAAAACACGGGTTTCACGAGCAGCAAGGTCATGGATTCATTTGTGCGCACAACATCGGCAGCCTCGGCAGGCTTTGGGTCTGCTGCCAGTTCGCTGTTGATGCCGGTGGAAGCGCTCACACGTGGATTCGACCTTGCGCCTGATATGGCGTCGGTGGCTTCCGCCGACAGCGCCGTATTGGCGCAACTGCAAAGCCTGCAACTCCAGCAGATGCAGGCTTTGTCGGCGGCCGCTGCTCCTGTTGGAGGCGTGTCTTCTGCGCTCACGCCTGTCCCGTCGCCTGCTCCCGTGCCCGGTGGTGTGGCTGCGACAGGCGACGCAGGTATCGCCAACCTGTTCACAGAGACTATCGGCGAGCAGCGCCAGGGCTTTGTGGTAGGCGGTGTCGGTTTGATGATTGGTTATGAAGAGGGCAGCGAGCTTACCGAACTGCCCTCGCTGTATTACTTGCCCAATGCGCCCGCATGGTGCATGGGGCTGGCCAACCTGCACGGCAATATGGTGCCCGTGTTTGATCTGGCTGCGTATTTGGGGTTGGGAGACTTGCTCCCGGCTGATGATGCGGGGGCAAGTTCCCGCAATATGACTGCAAGGCGCATGCTGCTGGTATTGGCGCATGGCCCTGATGCTGCGGGCGTGGTCATTGATGGCTTGCCCGAGCGTTTGTATGTTTCGGGTCAACAACAAATGCAGCCGGATGTGGCTCCGGATTTGTTGTTGCCGCACGTGCGATCTGCCGTGCTGATAGATGGGCGGTTGTGGTTCGATTTGCACACCGCAAGTCTGCTGGATGCGCTGGAATACGGAATGCAATCCAGTTGAAACTGAATATCGATTTTATAGTAAAAAATTTCTTTGGAGGTAAATATGAATAGACGCATATTCAACGCCTTGTCTGTGGCGTCAATAGTCGCTGTGGCGGGTGTGCTTTTTGGCTGTAGTGGTCAAGGGTCCCCTGCGCAAAAAGCGGGGGCTTCAGCAGCAGGGTCTGCAGATGCTCCTAAAGTTGCCGGGGTTTCCAGAGAAGGCGGGCGTATTGTTGTCGGGCTGGAAGATAACTTTGCTCCAATGGAGTTCAGGGATAAAAACGGGGCGTTGGTTGGATACGACATTGATTTGGCCAATGAGGTTTTCAAACGCGCAAATTTACCCTTTGAGCACAAATCGATCAACTGGGACAAGAAAGAGGACTTTTTGCTGAAAGATAAATCCATTGATATTATTTGGTCTGCCATGACGGTTACGGAAGAGCGAAAAAGAATTTTTGGATTATCCACGCCTTATTTCAAAAGTAGACAGGTTATTATTGTGCCTATCAACTCTTCTATCAATGAAAAAAATGACCTTGGCGGAAAAACCGTAATCATACAATCGGGTGGTTTTGTTCAGGAAGCGTTGAAAAATTTTTCAGGAACAAATGGTGCTATTGCTAAATTGGTAGAGGCTCCGGAATTGACAGTAGCATTGACCAACCTTCTGGAAAACAAAGGAGATGCTGTTATTGGCGAAGAAATGGTTGTGAACTATTACATCAGTCGCTCTCCTGGGAAGTTTCGAATTTTGAAAGAAGACTTCGGAGAAAATGATATAGCCATAGGCTTTCGCCCTGGTGATACAGAGCTGATCAGTAAAATCAACCAGGCTCTGGATTCAGTGAGGAAAGATGGAACCGAGCAGGTTATCTACAAAAAATGGTTTGGTGATGCGGTCGCCCAATAGTTGCAGATTTGTTTCAGAAATTATTTCGAAATAGATATAGTTATTGCTGTTGGTTTGATTGGGCTAAGCTATGAAAGTTATTTTTTTGAAATTGGGTGCTGGCGCTGTACAGATGGCGGGTTGGGGTGAAAAGGAAATCCTTAAGGAGTTAACATGAGTGCAACATTTATCCGCAGAATGATGATTATTCTGCTGGCCTTGGTGGTGGCCTCGCTGGCTTTACTGGGCTACTCCTTCTTTGCGCTACGTACTGCTTCTACGAACTTGTCGGTAGCCGAGGCAAACAGGGTTCGCTCATACCAATTGGCTATGGAATTGCGTCAAAGCTCGGACGACTTGACGCGCTTGGCTCGTAGTTTTGTGCAGTCACACCTGCTGGATTATGAGCGTCAATACAACACGGTATTGGATATTCGAAATGGCAAGACGGTGCGGCCTGAAAACTACCACCAGATTTATTGGGATCTGGTTGACCCCACTAACCCGACCAAGCCACGTCCCGATACGGACCAGGCTGTGCCACTGCGAACACTGATGGAGCAAGCCGGTTTTACGCCGGAAGAATTGGCGCTGGTGCAGGAGTCGGAGAATAAATCAAATGCTCTTGCAGTTACTGAGGCGGATGCCATGAACATGGTGAAAGGCCGCTACAAAGATGCAGATGGCAACTATGCCAGGCTCGATCTTCCCAAGCCTGAAGAGGCGCGCCAATTGATTTATGGTACGCAGTACAACACAGCAAAAGCCGAGGTGATGAAGCCGTTGGGCGAGTTTTTCAGCATGATGGAAAACCGTGTGGGGGCTTCTGCGCTGGCTGCCCAGAATGCACAGGCCAATGCCCAGTTGCTGTTCCTTGCCTTGATGGCCTTGTCGTTGGGGCTGATCGGTGCGTTGATTTTCTTTGGTAACAAACAATCAAAACTGGAAATTGCCGAACGGGCCGAGGCCCAGCAAAAGGCCGAAGAGGAAAACGAACGTCTGAACAACTCGGTGATTAACATTCTGCAAGCCGTGAACCAGTTGTCTGAAAGGGACTTGACGGCCAAGGCCCCTGTGACGGAAGACGTGATTGGTACGGTGTCTGACTCCATCAACCTGCTGTCTGCAGAAACCGCCAAGGTGTTGCACGGTGTGACCGACATTGCCGGTCAGGTGGCGCTGGTGTCATCCAACGTGAAGGTGCAGGCTGAAAAAGTGGCCCAAACGGCTGAAGACGAACGCCAGTCGGTGAACCGCATGGTGGAGTCGCTGCTCGACGCTACCAACACGATGGACCACGTGGCCGCCATGGCCGCCATGAGTAACGAATCTGCGGCGCAGGCGACGGAAGTT
>JAUNUE010000288.1 GCA_030538335.1 Allobrachymonas sp.
TGTGGCTTTGCAGCCCGCCCGCGGCCAGCCCATCACGCTGAACTTTGCCAACGCCGATATCGAAGCGGTAGCGCGCACCATGGCCGTGATCACGGGCCGCAATGTGGTGATGGACTCGCGCGTGCGCGGCACTGTCACCCTGCAATCCGAGCAACCCATATCGCCGCAGCAGGCCATCAACCAGTTTGCCTCTGCCTTGCGCATGCAGGGATTTGCGCTGGTGGAAAGCGGCAATATGTACCGGATCATGCCCGAGGCCGATGCCAAGCTGCATGCGCAGGTGGTTCCGCGGGGCCGCGTGGTGGCGGGCAACCAGGTATTCACCCAGGTGTTCAAGCTCAAATACCTCAATGCCAACCAGTTGCTGCAGGCGCTGCGCCCCTTGGTCAGCCCCAACAACGTCATCAACGCCACCGACAACAGCACGCTGGTCGTTACCGATTACGCCGACAACCTGCAGCGCATTGCCCGCATCATTGCCAACACCGACATGCCGGTGGGCAGCGATGTGCAGATCATCCCGCTGCATTACGGCATTGCGACGGATCTGGCGCCTTTGGTGCAACGGTTGATGGATGGCAGCGCCTCGGCCATGCCGGGCATGCCACCCGGCATACAGGGCGGTGGCATCGACCGCGTCAGCATCGTGCCCGAGCCGCGCAGCAATGCGCTGATCGTGCGTGCGCCCACACAAGCGCAGGCCGTGCAGGCGCAATCGCTTATCCTCAAGCTGGATCAGCCCTCACTGACCAGCAACAACCGCAATGGCGATGCCGGCAACATCTGGGTGGTGTATTTGAAGCATGCCGACGCCGAAAGGCTGGCCGTGACCCTGCGCGCCGCCATAGCCGCCAACGCTTCAGCCGCATCGCCTTACGGAGCAGCAGCCCCGGCTGCCACTGCGCAAGCGCCGCAAGCCAACCAGCAGGCCACCACCGCCACCTCGCCCCTGCAAGGCAGCGCCATGCCGTCTACGGGCGGCAAAATCCAGGCCGACCCCAGCACCAACTCGCTCATCATCACCGCCAGCGAACCGGAGTATCGCCAGTTGCGCGCCGTGATCGACCGGCTCGACGCACCCCGCGCACAGGTGTATGTAGAAAGCCTGATCGTTGAAGTCAATGCCAACACGGCCGCCAACCTGGGCGTGCAGTGGCAAAGCCCGGTCAACCACGGTTCGAAGGTGGGCATTATCGGCAGCAACTTTGGCACGGTTGGCAACATCCTGGCCATGTCGGCAGCGGTGGCCCAGAACACCCTGCCGAACATGGCACCGGGCCTGAATCTGGCAGCGACGGCAACTCTCCGGGATACGCCCATCCTCGGTTTTGTCGCCAACTTCCTGCAAAACACGGGCGATGCCAACATCCTGTCCACACCCAACCTGATCACGCTCGACAACGAAGAGGCGCGCATCATGATCGGCAAAAACGTGCCCTTCGTGACCGGCTCCTACACCAACAACAACAGCGCCAATGGCGCCGTCAACCCCTTCCAGACCATCACGCGGCAAGACGTGGGACTGACCCTGCGCGTCAAGCCCCAGATCAACGCCGATGGCGTGGTCAAGATGCAGGTCTACCAGGAAGTCAGCAGCATCGATGCCGCTACCGTCAACGCTTTCAACGGCCCCACCACCAACAAGCGCACCATCGAATCGAACGTGCTGGTGGCCGACGGCGACATTCTGGTACTGGGCGGTTTGCTGTCTGACCAGTACAGCAACTCGCAGGAAAAAATCCCCCTGCTCGGTGACATTCCACTGGCAGGCAACCTGTTCAAGAGCCAGAAACGCGGCCGTGAAAAAACCAACCTCATGGTGTTTTTGCGCCCC
>JAUNUE010000289.1 GCA_030538335.1 Allobrachymonas sp.
GATTCGACCATCAGCACGGCGGCTTCGGTGCCTGCCACCACCAGATCCAACTGGCTGTTTTTGCGCTGGGTCTGGCCGGGGTTGAGCACGTACTCGCCGTTGATGTAGCCCACACGCGCTGCACCAATGGGGCCGCTGAAGGGAATGCCCGAGACGCCCAGTGCGGCGCTCACGGCAATCATGGCGGCAATGTCGGCATCCACCTCGGGGTTGAGCGACACGGTATGCACGACCACGTGCACTTCGTTGAGGAAGGCTTCGGGGAACAGCGGGCGAATCGGACGGTCGATCAGGCGGCTGGTGAGGGTTTCAAGTTCGCTGGGCTTGGCTTCGCGTTTGAAGAAGCTGCCGGGAATTTTGCCCGCAGCGTAGGTTTTCTCGATGTAATCAACCGTGAGCGGGAAAAAATCCTGTCCCGGCTTGGCCGACTTGCTGGCAACCACGGTGGCCAGCACCACGGTGCCATCCATATCAAGCAGCACAGCGCCGGTGGCCTGGCGGGCGATTTCGCCGGTTTCCATGCGGACCGTATGCTGGCCCCACTGGAAGGTTTTGGTAACTTTGTTGAACATCGTCATGATGCGTTCTCCTGTTTGCTAAAAAGAGAGCTTCTGCAGCACGCGATGCCATTCCAGCAAACTCCGCCACGAGGAGCCTGTTGGAATGACACAGCGAATCGCGCTGGCAGTTCTCTGGGTCAATAAAAAACAAAACGCCTGAGGCTGATGAGACTCAGGCGTTTGGCGGTGGCTGGCGCTTATTTACGCAGGCCAAGTTTGGCAATCAGCGCCAGATAGCGGTTGGCGTCTTTGCCCTTCAGGTAGTCGAGCAGCTTGCGGCGACGGCTCACCATGCGCAGCAAGCCACGACGGCCATGGTGGTCCTTGGCGTGTTGCTTGAAGTGGGGGGTGAGCTCGTTGATGCGCGCAGTCAGCAGCGCAACCTGTACTTCGGGACTGCCGGTATCATTGGCAGCGCGGGCGTTGTCTTTCACAACGGCGGCTTTGTCGATCATGGGTTTTCCTTGGAAAAATAATAACTTGCGCTGCGGGTTGGAGTGTCCGCAGCGTGCGCCTACCGCCCTTTGACAAGGCCAAAGGCAAGTAAACCTGTCAATTATATACCGGGCGGATTTTTTGGTAAACCATGCATATAACGCGATTGAAATTGCGGTTTTGCCCCTTACTGTAGGATCAAGCGCATTTTTCCATCAGCCACACACGCCCTCTCTATGTCTACCCCAGCAACCTCCACCACCGCCAACCCCCTGCTCGATTTTTCGGATGTGCCGCTGTTTGACCAGATACAGCCCGGCCATGTGCAACCTGCCATAGAGCACCTGCTGACGCAATCGCAAACCGCGCTGGATGCAGTCACGCAAGCCGATTTTCCGGCCGACTGGCAGCGCCTGTCAGCCACGCTCGATGTCGCCACCGAGCGCTTTGGCCGCGCCTGGGGTGCCGTGGGCCACCTCAAAAGCGTGAACGACACGCCCGAGCTGCGCGCCGCCTACAACGCCATGCTGCCTGCGGTGACGGAATTTTTCACCGCCCTGGGTGCCAACGAAAAGCTCTACGCCAAATACAAGGCGATTGACCCCGCCACACTCAACGCCGAGCAGCAACAGGCGCTGAAAAACACCCTGCGCGGTTTTGTGCTCAGCGGTGCGGAGTTGCAGGGCGCCGAGAAAGAACGTTTTGCACAAATCCAGGAACGCCTGGCCGAACTGCAACAGAAATTCAGCGAAAACGCGCTCGACGCCACCGACCACTGGGCCTACTACGCCACCCAAGAAGAACTCGAT
>JAUNUE010000026.1 GCA_030538335.1 Allobrachymonas sp.
TTCATCAAGAGTCATTGTGGACGCTCTGCTCATAGATAGGCAGGAACCACGTTGCTGCGGTTTCAACAACCTACCGGAGCCATAAATGCAACTCGCCAAACAAAAAAATCGCCTTCTGGCTGCGTTCTTGTTCACATCCCTCCTCATTAGAGGTACTCACGCCAGCCGAGGTGGTGGGCCACAAAATACGGCACGCCAAAACCGGAAGAAAACCCGTCGCGCGACGGTGCAGGTGCGCCCATGTTGAAAAAATCCTTGTTACGGGCAGGAAAACCCAAATCGGCGGATTGCAATTTCAATGTAAGCGTTTTCTGCGCAAGCACGGGCAGAAATCCATCCAAAAGCGCGAGTGCAGCGCACGGAATTTGCATCTATGATGGGCAGTTGCCCTTTGTGAAGCCGTCGCCCGAACGCTTCCCTGAAAGCCCGTCTGTGAAAAAAAACGCCGTTGCTCCGTCTCCCGCCCCCTCTGCCCAAACACATATCAGCATCCGCGGGGCACGCACGCACAACCTCAAGAACATCGACCTCGACATTCCGCGCAACCGGCTGGTGGTCATCACGGGGCTGAGCGGTTCGGGCAAATCGAGCCTGGCGTTTGACACGCTCTACGCCGAAGGGCAGCGCCGCTATGTGGAAAGCCTTTCCACCTACGCGCGGCAGTTCTTGCAGGTGATGGACAAGCCCGATGTGGATGTGATTGAAGGGTTGTCGCCCGCCATTTCCATCGAGCAAAAAGCGACGAGCCACAACCCGCGCTCCACCGTGGGCACCGTGACCGAAATTCACGACTACCTGCGGCTGCTGTTCGCCCGCGCGGGCACGCCGCACTGCCCAGAGCACCACCTGCCGTTGCAGGCACAGACCGTGAGCCAGATGGTCGATGCCGTGCTCTCCTTGCCCGAAGAAACGCGCGTGATGCTGCTGGCCCCCGTGGCGCGTGGCAAGAAGGGCGAGTTCCAGGATCTGTTCGCGCAGATGCAGGCGCTGGGTTATGTGCGTTTTCGCATCGACGGCACCGTGGTCGATGGCGAAACACTGCCGCCGCTGGCGAAAAACGAAAAGCACGATATCGATGTGGTGATCGACCGGCTCAAGGTGCGGCCTGATGCGCGCCAGCGCCTGGCGGAAAGTTTCGAGGCTGCACTGCGGCTGGCCGATGGCCGCGCCATCGCCGCCGTGATGGACAGCGACGAGCAACACCTGTTCAATGCCAAATACGCCTGCCCGGTATGCAACTACAGCATTGCCGAACTGGAGCCGCGCCTGTTCTCGTTCAACGCGCCGCAGGGCGCCTGCCCCGCGTGCGACGGCATCGGCAGCGTGGAAGTGTTCGACCCCGAGCGCGTGGTGGCGTTTCCATCCCTGAGTCTGGCCAGCGGCGCCATCAAGGGCTGGGACCGGCGCAACGGCTACTACTTCTCGCTGATCGAAAGCCTGGCCAAGCACTACAAGTTTGACGTTGACAAGCCGTTTGAAGACCTGCCCGCCAAAGTGCGCGAGGTGATTTTGCACGGCTCGGGCGAAGAAGAGATTGCGTTCTCGTACACCATGGAAAGCGGTAACTTTGCGGGCAAGGCCATCAAGAAAAAGCACCCGTTTGAAGGCGTGCTGCCCAACATGGTACGACGCTACCGCGACACCGAATCGCAAACCGTGCGCGAAGAGCTGGCCCGCTACCGCCAGAACAAACCCTGCACCGCCTGCAACGGCACCCGCCTGCGCACCGAGGCGCGTCACGTGCTGCTGGGCGAAGGCGAACAACAGCGCGCCATCTACCAGATCAGCCACGCCACGCTGGGCGAGGCGCAGCAATATTTTGAGCAACTGCAACTCAGCGGTGCCAAGGCCGAAATTGCCGCCAAGGTGATCCGCGAAATCGCCTCGCGCTTGAAGTTTTTGAACGATGTGGGGCTGAATTATTTGAGCCTCGATCGCAGCGCCGAAACGCTCTCTGGCGGCGAGGCGCAGCGCATCCGGCTGGCGTCGCAAATCGGCAGTGGCCTGACCGGCGTGATGTATGTGCTGGATGAACCGAGCATCGGCCTGCACCAGCGCGACAACGACCGCCTGATCGGCACCTTGAAGCACCTGCGCAACATCGGCAACAGCGTGCTGGTGGTCGAACACGACGAAGACATGATCCGCGCTGCCGATTTCATCATCGACATGGGGCCGGGCGCAGGCGTGCACGGCGGGCGTGTGATGGCGCAGGGCGATTTCAATGCGCTGCTGGCGGCAAGCGAATCCCTCACCGGGCAATACCTCAGCGGCAAACGGTCGATTGCCCTGCCCAAAAAACGCACGGCCTGGCTGCCGGAGCGCGGCGCATCGGCCCCGCCCGTCAAAGAAGGCAATATTTTTGAAAAGACCAACGGTGCAGCAAAGGCCAGCGCCGCTGCCCATGCGGGCTTGCAGAAACTCACCATTGTTGGTGCGCGCGGCAACAACCTCAAAAACGTCACCGTCGATATTCCTGTCGGCCTGATGACCTGCGTGACCGGCGTGTCGGGTTCGGGCAAATCCACGCTCATCAACGACACGCTGTACGCTGCTGCGGCCCAAAAAATCCACCGCGCTCACAGCGAGCCTGCCCCACACGACACGATCGAAGGGCTGG
This sequence comes from Allobrachymonas sp., assembly GCA_030538335.1. Taxonomy (GTDB): domain Bacteria; phylum Pseudomonadota; class Gammaproteobacteria; order Burkholderiales; family Burkholderiaceae_C; genus Brachymonas. The sequence continues at coordinate 2,621 of JAUNUE010000026.1, forward strand.
AGCATTTCGACAAGGTCATCAACGTGGACCAAAGCCCGATTGGCCGCACGCCGCGCAGCAACCCCGCCACCTACACAGGGCTGTTCACGCACATCCGCGACCTCATGGCCGAAATGCCCGCCGCCAAAGAGCGCGGCTACGGGCCGGGGCGCTTCAGCTTCAACGTGGCCGGTGGCCGTTGCGAAGCTTGCCAGGGCGACGGCATGGTGCGCGTGGAAATGCATTTTCTGCCTGATGTGTACGTGCCCTGCGACGTGTGCCACGGCCAGCGCTACAACCGCGAAACGCTGGAGGTGCAATACAAGGGCAAGAACATCGCCCAGATTCTGGCGATGACCGTGGAAGAGGCCTATGCCTTCATGAGCGCTGTGCCCAACATCGCGCGCAAGCTGCAAACCCTGCTCGATGTGGGTCTCAGCTACATCACCCTGGGGCAGAGTGCCACCACGCTGTCGGGCGGCGAGGCGCAGCGCGTGAAGCTGGCGCTCGAACTTTCACGCCGTGACACCGGGCGCACACTGTACATTCTCGACGAACCCACCACCGGCCTGCACTTTGCCGACATCGCGCTGCTGCTGAAAGTGCTGCACCAGTTGCGCGATGCGGGCAACACCATCGTCATCATCGAACACAACCTCGACGTGATCAAGACAGCCGACTGGATCATCGACATGGGTCCCGAAGGTGGCGCAGGCGGCGGCACCGTGGTGGCACAAGGTACGCCCGAGCAGGTGGCCAAAGTGGCGGCCAGCCATACCGGGCAGTATCTGGGCAAGCTGTTGAAACACTGATGGTTTCCTTTCGGGAAACACAGCCAAACAAAAAGCGCCTTGAGGCGCTTTTTGTTTGGCTGTGCGGATGGATTATTTGATCCGCGTAATTTTCGAACCTTGTACCGAGACACCCGCTTCCAGGCCCGCATTGGTCAGCACAAAGCTCGTCACCGGTTGCTGCGCTGTTTGCGTATCGACCATGCCATTGGCACCCACGGTACCGATGGCCACAGTGCCGTCTACGCCTGCATTCCAGCCCTCGCTGGCGCGGAATTTCTTCAGGGCATCGGCCGAGTTGAAGACGTAGATCACAGCCTTGGATTGCGCGCCCGCCTGGAAACCAATCGAGCCAGAAGTGGTCGAATAGTAATCCACCGAACGGCCGCCCACGCGCAAGGCGCCCTGGCCGTGCTCAGCGCCCACAATGAAGCTGCCGCCCACTACCGCAGGGAATACCAGCACGCCAGCAGCGCGCTGCACCATGTCACGCGAACCCGGAACGGCCGTGTACAGGCGCGCAAGGGTTGCGTCAACCTGCGAATCAACCGAAGTGCGGTTGACCACCACCGCTGGTTGGGCAGCATGCGGGGGCGTAGTTGTACAAGCTGTGATGGCGAAACCGCCCAAAGCAACAGTTGCGGCTACAGCAACTGAGCGCAAATGGGTGCGGAGGTTTTTTTCTGTCATGAGGAACTCCTCTGGTTTTGGAAGTTCCATTGTTTGCACCGAATGGCGGACGCCGTTGTCAGACTGCGCCGCATTCGAGATTATTGAAGCGTAACGAACCCGCAAGAACTGTCAGCAAATGGCTGGCACTCAGTGGTTCAGGATCTTGTTCAAAAAATCCTTGGTGCGCGGCTGGCGGGCATCGGGGTTGCCGAAGAATTCATCACGGCTGCAGTCTTCGAGAATCTTGCCTCCCACGTCCATGAAGATCACGCGGTGCGCCACCTTCTTGGCAAAACCCATTTCGTGGGTCACCACCATCATGGTCATGCCCTCGTTGGCCAAACCCACCATCACGTCGAGCACTTCGCCCACCATCTCGGGGTCAAGCGCGGAGGTAGGCTCGTCAAACAGCATCACAATCGGATCCATCGAAAGCGCCCTGGCAATCGCCACGCGCTGCTGCTGGCCGCCCGACAACTGGCCGGGGAACTTGTCCTTGTGCGCCATCAGGCCCACGCGGTCGAGCATTTTCAGGCCGCGCTCTTTGGCGTCGCTCAGACTGCGCCCCAACACCTTGACCTGGGCAATGGTGAGGTTCTCGGTCACCGTAAGATGCGGGAACAGCTCAAAGTGCTGGAACACCATGCCCACATGGCTGCGCAATTTGGGCAGGTCGGTAGCGGGGCTGTTGACCTGGGTGCCGTTGACGAAAATCTCGCCTTTCTGGATGGGCTCCAGCCCGTTGACGGTTTTGATGAGCGTGGATTTGCCCGAACCCGAAGGCCCGCACACCACCACCACTTCACCTTTGCTGATGTGGGTGGAACAGTCGTTGAGCACCTGCATGGTGCCGTACCACTTGCTCACGTTCTTCATTTCAATCATTTGCAAATTCCTTCAGCTTCAGGGTCAGCGGATGATGGCCACTTTCTGGTTGATGCGCTTGACGATGTACGACAGGCCATAGCAGATCACAAAGTACACCACGGCGGCGACCAGGTAGTTTTCGATGGTGCGGCCAAACAGTTTGCCGGAGTTGTCAAAACCCTTGAACATGTCGTAGGCGCCAATGGCGTAGACCAATGAGGTATCTTGCAACAGGATGATGACCTGCGTGAGGAACACCGGCAACATGTTGCGAAAGGCCTGCGGCAACACCACCAGCCGCATGTTCTGGCCGTAGGTCATGCCCAGCGCAAAGCCCGCATTGACCTGGCCGTGCGGAATCGACTGGATGCCTGCGCGCACGATTTCGGCAAAGTAGGCCGCCTGGAATGCCACAAAGGTAATGACGGCCGACGACTCGGCACGCAAGGCATCGGGCACGCCGATGTTTTTGTAGAAGCTCAGCGGCACCAGCAAAAAGAACCACAAGATCACCATGACCAGCGGAATTGAGCGCATGCCGTTGATGTAGATGGATGCAGGTATTTCCAGCAGCTTGACGCCCGACAGGCGCATCAGCGCAAGAATGGTGCCGAGAAAAATGCCGCCCACGGTGGCAATGGCCGTCAGGGTCAGCGTGAAATACAGGCCCTTGAGGATGTAGTCCTGAACAAACGTCCAGGTGAAATAGCTGAAATCAAGTCCTGCCATATCAGCGGCCTCCTGGTGTTCTGCTGGCCACAATCAGGCCCGGCACGCGGGTGCGCTTTTCGATAAAACCCAGCACACGGTTGACCAGCAACGCGGTGATGATGTAGAGCACCGTAACCACCAGGTACACCTCGATGGGGCGCGAGGTTTCTTCAGCCACCTGCATGGCGTATTGCGTCAGCTCGGCAACCGAAACGGCAAAAGCGGCCGATGAGTTCTTGACCAGGTTCATCGACTCGCTGGTCAGCGGTGGCAGGATGATGCGCACCGCCATCGGCATCAGCACATAGCGGTAGGTCTGCCAGGTGCTCATGCCCAGCGCCTGCGCCGCATTGCGCTGGCCACGCGGCAGCGACTGGATGCCGGCGCGCACCTGCTCGGCAATACGCGCCGAGGTAAAAAAACCGAGTGCAAAAACCACCAACACAAAACTGGGCAAACCCTTGAACACCGGCACCAGTACCGGCAGCACAAAGTACCAGATGAAAATTTGCACCAGCAGCGGGATGTTGCGAAACAGCTCCACCCATGCCGTACCAAAGCCGTAAAAGATGCGGCCGCTGGGCCGGTCTTGCGGCAGCGTGCGCATCACGCCAATCACGGCGCCCACCAGCAATGCCAACAACAAGGCGCCCACCGATACGGCTGCTGTCCAGCCCCAAGCCTTGAACACCCAGTTCAGATAAGTGTCTTCGCCGAAGCAGCCGGGTACCACTTCGAGTGTGTATTTGTCTTTGCAGAATGCCTGCCAGTCCCAGTTCATCGGGTTCTCCGGCTCGTTCATGACTGGCATGAAAAGAGGTCATGCCCTGAAAAACAAGGCGCCCGGCTTGGGGCGCCTTGTGCACACAAAAACCGTGCGCTTACGCCTTATTGCTGGGCGTATTCTTCCATCGGTTTGCTGTTGGGGTTGGCCCAGGCATCTTTGGTGCTGGCCGACAGCGGCAGATTCAACACGGTGTTGTTCGGCGGAATCGGCTGCATGAACCACTTGTCATACAGTTTTTCGAGCGAACCGTCGGTGATCTGGCGTTTGATGCTGTTGTCGATGGCATCCTTGAACTTGGTGTCGCCCTTGGGCAGCATGCAGGCAATCGGCTCTACCGACAGCACCTCACCCACGATCTTGAAGTTTTTCGGATCACGCGAACGGGCGATGTTGGCAGCCAAAATGGAGCCGTCCATCACAAACGCATCGGCCTTGCCGGTTTCGAGCAGCAGGAAGCTCTCGGCGTGGTCTTTGCCCATGATTTCCTTGAACTCCAGGCCCTGGGCGCGCTCGTGCTTGCGCAGGTGCTGCACCGAGGTAGTGCCCGTGGTCGTAGCAATCGTCTTGCCCGACAGGTCCTTCACGCTTTCGATCTTGGAATCAGCCCGCACGGCAATGCGCACTTCTTCCACATAGGTGGTCACGGCAAAGTCCACATCCTTCTGGCGCGTGGCGTTGTTGGTGGTGGAGCCGCACTCAAAATCGATGGTGCCGTTTTGCAGCAGCGGAATGCGGTTTTGCGAAGTGATGACCTGGTAGTTGGTCTTGAGGTCAGGCGCGTTGAGGTCTTTTTTCAGATCATCGATGATGCGCTCGGCCATCTCGGTGTGGAAGCCCACATACTTGCCGCCACCGATGCTGAAGCCCAGACCCGAGGAATCGCGCACGCCGAGGTTCACCACACCGCTGGTCTTGATTTTTTCGAGCGTATCGGCTGCGCGCGCAGCTGCAGGCGCAGAAGCGGCGACACTCGCGCCACTGGCAGGCACTGCCGCGCTGGCGGCTGGCGCCTGGGCGGTCTTGTTGTCACAGGCGGCAAGCCCGGCCAGCGACAGTGCCGCCAGAATGGGCGCGGACTTGGAAAGAATCGTTTGTTTCATGAAAAAGGCCTCCGGAAGTTATTGGAACCAAGGGCATATTAGCCGACATTGGCACTTGTTACGAACGCTTGTTACGATTTTTGCACCAGCGAAAGCCATCTTTCGCCGCGTCCGCGACCAGCAAGGGGGTCTATTGTAAGGACAGCTCAAGCTTCGATACAAACACCGGGACTAGGGTAAACCGCTATAAAGGCGACGGGATGCAACAGCATCCAAACGCCCAATTCAATGACAAAAAAAGTGAAATACCTATTCACAGACATTGCCAGACACCGAGCAAACCCGTGCCCGGCCTGTGGTAGAAACAACCACACATTTCTGGTTACTTGTGTCTGCGTGTTTGACCGGGATGCTGCCAGCGGCACGACTTGTCAAGAAGCCGTCAGCAGAATACGAAAAAGTATTCACCTTGGCGCATGCTGTGATAGTAGCGGAGGTCAGTCTGCTGTTCATTGCTTCGCGCTCGTGTATAAGCTCATCTACAGTTGCGTCGAACGCGCCTTTAGTTTTTTTGTTATCTACATATACACGCCAACCGCTGGTCCAATCGCCCGTAGTCACGGGGGCTACGGTAACCTGCCGATTTCTACTCAAGGCTGTAGTTCTTGCTGTTTCAAGCGATACACGCAATTCATTCACAGTATCTGTCAATAGTTGATTGGCAGCTATGGTTTGAAAAGACGGGGTGGCCATTGCAGCCATGATACCCACAATGGCAAGCACCACCATCAACTCAATCAGGGTAAAACCACGATTTCGCAAAATAGGCAGGCTGGTTTTCATGGCGCAACCTTACCCTTTCCAACAGTTGTCACTACTGGCTGTATCTTTGCCTAAGGTATAGCGCTCTCCACCTTTTTTCTTGCAGGCTCTGGCGCCTTTGCTATCCATATAGAAGACCTCTACAGAAGTAGGCGGCTTATCACCGAATCGTGCAGTGGCCTGAATTTCAATGCAGGTCGCTACAGTTGCATCATCCTCGTCGCAAGTTGTCGATGCAATAATGCAGGCACTGGAATCAGAACTGTCACCAGAAAAGTTTTTAATCCTGGGGTTTTCAGCATTATTGGCTACAGCCAAGTAGGTATTGTATTGCGTGAAATACCGCTCTTGCTGCTGCATGACCTGCATGACTCCAGCCCTGCATTCATTGCGTTTGCCACGTGCAATATAGGTAGTGTACGAAGGGTAGGCAATTGCACCCAGCACCCCCAGAATGATAATCACGATCAATACTTCAATCAGCGTAAAGCCGTTTTGTAACAATAGTGTTTTTTTACGCATGACCATCACTCCCGAAATTGTCTGATTTCACGCCAACTGACACGCCCCGCAGGTACCCTGACTTGAGAAACGGAGGGGTCCAAGTCAAGGTCTTTGGTACTGCTAACCGGACCGGACCGGGTCTTGATGAGCACATCACGCCGCCGGGTAGCCGATGCCTTGCCATAGGAGTAATCACTAGCAGCCGTATCGTCCATATACAGAATATTCAGTCGCCCAGGATATCCCTTAATAGACCTGTATATCGGACCGCAATCAGTGGAACCATAAAGCGTACAAAAACCCATGGATGCACCGTCACCAGAACTTGAGCATTCATTAGTCGGAGGAATGACAGAAGTGAAGCCCACATAATTTGGCCCCAAACTGCCTTCCAGCACGATGCGTTCTTTTTGCGCTGGAAGATCTACCGCCCACCCTCGGTATTTACCCGCCCCAGTACCAAACACAAAACTGCTTTCTCCTGTCGTCTTGTTGATGTTGGGACCTGAAGTATCGATCCTCCGGGTATACAGCTTGCTTCGATTCACGTCGTAGTTTCCTCCTGCAGCTTCTGTAGAACCATCGTCCCAAACACCATAGACTGACTGCACCGTGTCTGCATCGGTCGTATTGTCGGTACCCTCCATATATTTCCCTGTACCAACAAGTACCATATACCCTTTATTCAACGCTGTAGTCACCACTGGCGCAGAGGTAATGGGCTGTATTTTATTTGCCCGGTCCTTGAAGATTGCCAACGGTACCTTGCTGCCGCCGCTGACGGGTAATGCTTCGTTCGCCTTTTTAGCGTTCAGCCCCGAAGACAGATCAAACTTCCATAAATTGCCTTCCAGATCACCGGCATAGAAAATTTTTGCTGTGCCGAAAATGTCCTTGGCAACGCCAGGATTAGCCAGACCAGCAGGGGAACCAGCAGGGCCAGAAGGCGCGTTGACGCTGATTTTGTAGTAGTTGTGCTCTGGGTTATCTGTGCCATCCAACGCACCCATGCTCCAAGGCTCTCCCGGCTTCTTGTCAAGACTTAACAAAAACAACGATTGCACGCCCGATGTGCTGGCCCTGCCATCATCTGCATAGTTGTTATAACCACTGCTTACCGCCACATACCAGCGATAGGTACTCTTCGTCTCGTTTCCGGCTGTGTATATACGTTTGATTTTCACGATCCTTGGCGGACTGGTTACATTGCCCATATCGGGGTCATCCTGATCTGTGAATTCGAACAGGACTTTGCTGGCGTCAAAATTTCCGGGATCGGTTACATCCAGAGCAAACACCCCTTGCGCACCGCCCCCCATACCCGAAACCAATACGGTTTTCCAAGCCTTGCTGGTTTCCGCCGGATCAGTGCTGGTATATATCTGCACCTCGTTCACAGCGGGTACCGCATCCACAAACTGGGTGTGCGCATACAAGGGATTAGTCAAACGGTTGAGATTTTCTGCCACTGCACGGGGAATATAGGCGAATAGTTCTTGCCCTGTGTCGGCATCAAATGCGTGCAACATGCCATCGTTTGCGCCTGTATATACCGCTGGGCGGCGATTTTTCACCGTCGTGCCACTGGCAAAAGTGCTGTAATCTGCGTCTACATTCCAGGAATCAACTTCTTTCTTGTACACAGGGCCAGAGCCTACGACATCCCCCATCAGGGAAGACCGCATTCTGAAAGTACCCGTTCCGTCACCGCTCTTTTCATTACTGCGGTCACCCAGAATGAAATTGATGCGCCCATCGGCCTTGTTGTCGATTACAGCAGGATCATTTGCACCTTTTGACGGGTCCTTGTTCAGCGCCGCCACCACAGCCGTATCCAGCTTGGCCTTGTTTGCCACAGAAAAACGCTGCCCGCCCAACTTGTCGGCATCCCGCGAATAGGTAAATACCTTGCGATCAGACCAGGCAAGCGCAGCATCGCCATTGGGCAGTTTCCCTGTAGTCAGAATAGTGGCCGCATCCCATGCGGGAGTTTTAGAGAGTGCAAATCCGTTGGTGGCCTGGTCATACGTCAATGCCATTTTTACAATCGAGCCGGTCCATTTTGCAGGATTGAGCTCTGGAAGAAAAACGTCGCCTGTCGCAGAAACAGCACTGAAAGAGGTCGAACTCAAGGCCGTAGAGAAGATACTGGCACGGTCATCCGACGAAGCGGCAAAGAAGTCCTTGATGCCCTCAAACAATTTTTCGGCCTGGCTGGCAATCACATAACCGTCAGGGACATTGCGCGTTTTTTCATCCCACTCGCCAGCATCTGGACGGCCATTGCCATTTCCATCTTTAAACCAACCATACTTTCCAGCCAGATAAAGCGAATCCCGCCTTGGACTACTGCCCCGCCGATCTGGATTGTCAATATTTCCGTTACCCCCTTCGTCCACGTCAATCGTAAACGTTCTTACACGCACTTGGCTGTTGCTCGCCCCGCTGCTGTCGGTATCGGTGCGAATGGGCCGGGTATTGGCCGCCCATGCGGCGCCGGTCCAGTCCAGCAGGTTCCTATAAGCAATGCCTTCATAACCTACCAAGGTGTTCGCCAGGCTGGCCGGATTGATATTATTTTCAGTAGCGAGGGTTGCTGCAGTAGCATTGACATCGCCAATGGTCAAAATGAAGTTTTTTCTGCTGCATGTAGAGGAAATAGGGTCCAGACCACTCCAGTTGGTATAAAAAGGAAAGCCATCTGCCGCAGGATTGCTGTTGGTGCTGGTGCCACTGGCATAGGCCGCTGTGGATGAGGTTTTTCCCATGAAATTACGCAAGGTTTCCCAGTACAAGCCTCCCAGATAGTCTTTGGTCTTGTAGTTGCCCTGAATGGCTCCTGTTGTACCAAAACGGTTGAGATAGTTGATGACCCCGCTATAGGCAAAACCACCTGTGGCATTACGTGGATTGTTTTTGAATACCCCCGTTTCCATATCCCACTCGGCATTGGGGTTCGCAATTTCAATGCCATTTTCATTCAGCACTGTAGGGCCGATAAAGGAAATGGGCGCCCGCATCACTCCGCCAGGAATGGCATTTCCTGACAAATAGCCAAATGCTCCAATCTTGGCACCCTCCGATTTTTTTTGAACTTCGCCTTGAGGCTTGTAATTGCCTGCAGAATATTGTTTACACAAATCTTTGCGACTGGTTTTTTCACTGTCATCACACACTTTGACGCGGGCATACATGGGCAGGTATCGGGCACCAGTGCTTGATGGGTTTGCAGGATTGAGATTGCGGTTCAGGTCGTCGCTGGTAATGCTGAACGAACGCGAGGGAGAGGTGCAAGGCAGCTCGGCATCGCGACGCTGGCCAAACCAGATCACGTTTTGGCAACTTCCCGAAAATACATATCCCGAAGGACTGCTGCCGTACGGGGCCGCAGGCATTTCCCTACCCAACAGGGTTGCCGCTATGATCCGGCTGGGGAAAAAGCTCTGGTTCCAACCTCTGTCATATGTGTGCAACTTCCACTTTGAATGGTCGCCGTCACTCGAGTTATCGGAAAGATAGGCACGCGCCAGAATAGTAGTATCTTCTGTATCAACCTCACGATGACCACCGGTCATGGCCAGACGCAAAATATCAATCGACGAGGTGGCGGCAAAATTCAGCAGGTTGCCCGTGTATTCATTTTGGTTGCTTGCACCATTATTATTGCAATACCCTGTTGTCGCATTGCGTGTGCCGGTTCGGTAAAAATATTCGCCTCCCAATGGGGCACCAGCAGCAGGATCTTTGTATTTATAACAGCCATCAGGATCCCAATAGCCCATGTATTTTTTTGTAGGCACATAACGCACCAATACGTCTGCCGCCCCTGCACCACTGGCATTAACCCCAGCCGGAGAAGAGTAGGAACAAGTCGTCTCTCCACGCCGGTCAGTTGTGCATCTCGTCGGCGAAATCTGGTCATCCTTGTAAGCCGCACCCACGGTCGGATACTCCACTGACAAGGCCAGTGCAATGTTAGAGGCCTCATCTACAACAGAAAAGGGGCCGGGATTGAGCTCCAGCGCTCTGCGCGCAGGTATGACTGGCTGTGAAACTGCAGAGCTAATGACAGCAAGGCCAGCCAGGGCAACAGCCAGTGAGAGCACGCGCGCGCCGTGTTTAATGGTGGTAGTCTTATTTGTCATGACTATTTCCTTTTTTGAAATATTCCCGAATATCTATATCCAACAACTACATCACGAAGCATTACAGCTTTTCTCAATAATGGGTTTATAAATTTCGCTTTCGAGCATGACCTGCGTTTCTTTATTGGCACCATAGCCCAAGGCATATACCTTGTAAGCACCCGCCACTTTAAAACTGCCATTCGCAATAGGCACGTCAGGTTGTGCTGGCGATTTCACGATGATATACCGTGGCTTTTGATAAGGCGAGATTCCACTCTTGGTTAAAAGTTCGGAACTACGACCTGTCTTTTCACCAAAATAGACATATTGGCGATCGTTGCTGCTTTCGGCGACCGTCCAGTCGATGAGCGTATAAAGGGGCCTATTGCTGTTGGATTCGTCCAGCCCGCAGATGCCATGCTGGTCACCAGCCGACGCCTTTCCGCATCCGGCGGCAACATGAATCTCACTCTTGGGATTACCCAGCTTGCAACCGCGGCCTGTGCTTACAGCAGAAGTTGCTGGCTTGACAGCCTTGTCGGTGAGGTTGATATCCATGATATCGAGTTCGGCATCATTCAGTGCCAACTCAGCAGCCTGAAAGGCAATTTGCCTGTCACGGTCGTTGCGCGAAGCCTGGCTGCCTGACAAGGTCATGCGGGCAGTCATGATGACCATGCCAATGGCAATGAGCAACAGCAGCAGCACAAAAATCAGTGCAATACCGTTCTGTTTGCGAAGAGGGGAAAAAGAGCGATTGTTCATGGCAACAAATGAAAAAACAAATTCGCTAAAAAGGGTTGTTGCGCAGCATCAGGGTGGTGGTGTACACCCGGCGCATGCGCCCGTCGTTGGGAGGAGCAAAAGCAAGGCTTGGATCTGCGCCCACTACACCCTGGACAAAGCTGCACCCCAAGGGATACAGCCTGCCTGCAATACCGCATCCATTTGCATCTTGAGGATAATCACTGGATTGTGAACTGCCTCTTGCGCCACGCAATACCATGCCCAAACGTATGGCCCTTACATTGACCCAATTGGCATCACCTACGTCTGAAGCACTAACCCAACGATCCACAATACCATCTTGGCCTGCTTG
>JAUNUE010000290.1 GCA_030538335.1 Allobrachymonas sp.
TGTTTGATGTGGGCGATGGCAATGCCATCGAGACGGTGTTCATCCCCGAATATGCCGACGCCGCGCTGGATGATGGCACGCCCCATCAACTGGAGCGGGGAACGCTGTGTGTCTCCTCCCAGGCGGGGTGCGCAGTGGGGTGCCGTTTCTGCTCTACTGGCCACCAGGGCTTCAGCCGCAACCTGACCAGCGGCGAGATCATCGCGCAACTCTGGTATGCCGAGCACTTTTTGCGCAAGCACCTGGGCACCGAAGATCGCGTGATTTCGAACGTGGTGATGATGGGCATGGGCGAGCCGCTGCAAAACTACAGTGCGCTGGTGCCTGCCCTCAAAACCATGCTCGACGACCACGCCTACGGCCTGTCGCGCCGCCGCGTAACCGTGTCCACCTCGGGTGTGGTGCCGTTCATCGACAAGCTGGCGCAAGATTGCCCTGTGGCGCTGGCCGTGTCGCTGCACGCCAGCAACGACGCCCTGCGCGATTCGCTGGTGCCGCTGAACCGCAAGTACCCATTGGCCGAGCTTCTCGCTGCCTGCCAGCGCTACCTGCAATACGCACCGCGCGACTTCATCACGTTTGAATACTGCATGCTCGATGGCATCAACGACCAGCCGCAGCACGCCCAGGAACTGATTGAACTGGTGCGCAGCAGCGGCCCCGGCGCCTGGTGCAAGTTCAACCTGATTCCGTTCAACCCTTTTCCGGATTCGGGCCTGCACCGCTCACCCCCGCAAGCTGTGGCGGCCTTTGCCCGCCTGCTCAACGACGCGGGCCTGGTCACCACCGTGCGCAAACTGCGCGGCGACGACATCGATGCGGCCTGCGGGCAATTGGCGGGCGACGTCAAAGACCGCACCCGCGTCGAAAAACGCATCGTGCTGCAGCGCCAGGGCGATGCCGCATGGCGCGCATCCAAAAAGGAGAATCAGCATGTCTGAACCTGCACCCCGGCCCGCTTGGCTCCGCTGCCAGAAACTGGCCTGCGCCCTGTTTCTGGGCGCGCTGGCAGCCCTCTCGGGCTGCGCCAGCAGCGGCACCTCTTCATCGTCCAGCGAATACATGACATCGTCAGACATGACCGACGAGCGCCGTCGCGCCATCATCCGCCTGCAACTTGCGGCGGAATATATGGGCAACGGCCAGTACGAGATTGCGCTGGATGAAGTCAAACGCGCCATTGCGGCCGACCCTGGCTACTCCATCGCCTACAACATGCGTGGACTGGCCTATGTTCAGTTGGGCGAAAAATCGTTGGCCGAAGAAAGCTTCCGCCGCGCGCTGGCGCTCAACAACCGCGACGGCGATGCCCAGCACAATCTGGCGTTTGTACTATGCGAACAAGGCCGCTACAGCGAAGCCCGACAATTTTTTGAAGCAGCCCACGCCAACCCGACCTACCGCAACAAAGACCGCACCCGGGTCGCACAGGCCGTGTGCGAAACCAAGACCGGCAATTTTGCAGGTGCCGAGTCGCTGCTGATTTCTCTCTACGAAGAAGGTGGTCGCAGCCCGCAGGCTGCATCTGCTTTGGCTGATTTGTATGTGCAACAACGGGACTACCGCAAGGCCGCCCTGTACGCTAGCCAAGCCAATGTGCGCAGTTCGGCCACGCCCGCTTCGTTGTGGCAAGGCATCAAGATCGAACGGCAACTGGGCAACACCGAAACGGTGACCCGTTATGCACGGCAATTGCGCGAAAGCTTCCCCGATTCGCGTGAGTTGCAGTTGTACGAACGCGGCGCCTGGAACAACTGATCTTTATTTTCTCTCTTCAAGGCTCTTG
>JAUNUE010000027.1:0-5477 GCA_030538335.1 Allobrachymonas sp.
ATGGGCTGGCCTTTTCGGTTAAACCCGGCGTGGATATACCTCCCTCCTTGCGCAATATGTACCAGGAACTGGCGCAGGACATTGACGGGTTTGTGCGGCCGCGCCATGGGCATCTGGAAGGCTGGGCGCAGCAAGGCGTGCTGCTGCTCAACACCGTGCTCACCGTGCAGGCGGGGCAGGCGCATTCGCACGCGCAATGGGGCTGGGAGACCTTTACCGACCGCGTGGTGGCGCAGCTTAATGCGCATCGCGATGGATTGGTGTTCATGCTATGGGGCAGCCATGCGCAAAAAAAAGGCGCCATCGTTGACCGGCAGCGCCACCTGGTGCTGACCGCGCCCCACCCTTCCCCGCTTTCAGCGAGCCGGGGGTTTTTTGGCTGCAGGCATTTCTCGAAGGCCAATGCCTACCTGAAGCAGCAGGGCCAGCAGGAAATCAACTGGCAGGTTTGACGAGCTGATCCCATAAACCATGATCAAACCGCCAGTCCATCGCTGGCAAGTGCTGCGTGCGACGGATGGACGCGAGAAATTCAGCACGCGGCACCGGCGCTGCGCCCAGGCTGGCCAGGTGCGCCGTTTCCTGCTGGCAATCGATCATCTCCACGCCATGCGCACGGCACAGGCTGACCAAGGCTACCAATGCGAGTTTGCTGGCATTGCTTTGCCGGGCAAACATGCTTTCGCCAAACACGGCACGCCCCAAAGCCACCACATACAGGCCGCCCACCAGTTCACCACCGATCCAGGTTTCCACGCTGTGTGCCAAACCCCGGTAATGGAGATCAACATAGGCGTTAATCAGATCCTCATGAATCCAGGTGCCCGAATGGCCTGTACGTGGCTCAGCGCAGGCACGGATGACGGCTTCAAACGCCGTATCCATGGCGATGTGTGCATCGCTGCGCTGGCGAAACTGGCGCAGCGTGCGACGCAAGGAATCGTGCAGACGAAACTGTGCGGGTTGCAGCACCATGCGCGGGTTGGTGCTCCACCACAGCAGTGGTTCGCCTTCGCTGGACCAGGGAAAGATGCCTTGCGCATAGGCAGCCGCAAGCGTATCAGCATCAAGCACACCGCCTGCAGCCAGTAGCCCTGGGAAGGGGCTGTCGGCATCCAGCGCCGATTCAGGCGGGGGGAAGACTTCGTGCGGCTGGAGCCAGGGCAGCGATCTTTCAGCCGTCATATGCCCAGCCTCCTGCCTGCCGTCAGGCGGTGCCTGTCGGCTCCATCAGCTCCAGACCCTTGTCAACAGCCTGTGCCAAGGTGTCGGTAATGTGCAGATCAGTCAGCAGCGCCAGACCGACACGGCGCGCCTTGCTCAGCGGCTGCTCTTTCAGGCCGCAAAGCACCACATCGATTTTCTGCTTCTGGCTGTTGACGATGAGCTGCTCCAGCTCTTCCATGCCGGAAGAGTCGATATAGAGCAGGTTGCTGAAATCAATGACGAGTACGCGCTTGGGCAGGTCGTCCTGGATGTCTTCGAGCAACTGCACCGAGCCGAAAAACAGTGCACCATGCAGTTGCCACACGCGCATGAGCTTGGTATCCCAACGGGGCAAGCCCCTGGTGGCACTGTTGACGACCACCACTTCGGCATTGCCGGTTTCTTGTGCCGTGGTTGCCGATACTTCTGTGCCAGCCGCTGCCACAGGCGTATCTGCTTGCGGCACCAGTTTTTTGGCCATGGAAAGTTTGGAGATGTGGTACAGGAAGGTCAGCAGGGATGCCACCAGGCCCACCTCCACCGCCACCGTCAGGTCAAAAATTACCGTGAGCAGAAACACCGTTACCAGGATGATGCGGTAGGGCACGGTGTGGTTACGCAGGTGGGCAAATTCGCGCCACTCGCCCATGTTCCAGGCCACAAACACCAGAATAGCCGCCAGCGTGGGCAGCGGCACCATCACCGCCAGCGGCGCGGCCACCAACACCACCAACAGCAAGGCAAGGGCGTGCACGATGCCCGCCACGGGGCTGGTGGCGCCGCTCTTGATATTGGTCACGGTACGCGCAATGGTGCCCGTAGCCGGCATGCCGCCAAAGAACGAGGTGACCAGGTTGGCGACGCCCTGCGCCATCAGTTCCTGGTTGGGGTCGTGGCGTTCGCCATCGCCCATCATGCTGTCGGCCACGCGTGCGCACAACAGCGATTCAATCGCACCCAGCAGCGCCAGCGTAAAGGCGGGCATGAGCAGGAAGCGGATGCTGTCCCAGTGCAATTCAGGCAGCGTGAACTTGGGCAAGGTGGACGGGATGCCGCCAAAACGGCTGCCGATGGTTTCTACATCCAGCCCCAGCACGTTTACAGCAATGCTGGTAAGAATCAACGCCACGATGGAGCCGGGAATGACGGTGAGCTTGCCGTGAAACAACAAGCGGTGCTTGAGCAGGCTGGGCGTAAAGTATTGCCAGACAATGATGATGGCAAGCGATGCGCAGGCAATCGCTACCGCAGAGGGATTGATGGTGTGGATATGGGTGAACAGCGCATGCAGCACGCCAAAAAATTCAGCAGGCATTTTCTCGATCTTCATGCCCATGAAATCCTTGAGTTGCGACAGGCCAATCAACACTGCAATGCCATTGGTAAAGCCGATCACCACCGCCACGGGGATGAAGCGCACCAGCGAACCCAGGCGAAAGCGTCCCATCAAGAACAGGAACACGCCCGAGATGGCAACAGCAATGATCAAACCCGAAACCTGGTAGCGCGCCACAATGCCATACACAATGACGATGAAAGCGCCCGCCGGGCCGCCAATCTGCACCTTGCTGCCACCCAGCAGCGAGATCAGAAAACCGGCAATGATGGCGGTAAAGATGCCCACTTCGGGCTTCAAACCGCTGGCAATGGCAAAGGCCATGGCCAGGGGCAATGCCACCACCCCGACCGTCAGGCCCGCGGTAACGTCCTTGACCAGTTTTTCTTTGGAATACCCCCGCATCGACTGCAGGAAATTGGGCTTGAACTCCAGGAAAGAAGTGAGCAACTGTTGCATGGTGTATGCCTGTAGCGACGGCCTGTTTTCGCTTTTGTTTTGCCGTGCGCAAAAAGAGCTTATTTTAACGCCTGCTTGCAAGAGGCTGAATTCATAGTATCTTAACTTGCAGGCCGAGTGTCCGTTTTTCGATACTGATACCGCAAACAGGACGCGCATAAGGGGCATATGCCACGACTCGGCTGGATGGGCATGGAAACGCCTGCCCGATTCGTGCCAATTTCTGCCAGAATAAGGTACAAGTTCACAGTGAAACAGCGGTTTTCGCTGGTGACAGACACCCTTACTTTCGTTTCAGGAATTTCAACATGGCAACCATGGGCAATATGGAGCGCGTGCTGCGCTTGATGGCTGAAAAATCGGCGTCCGACGTATTCATTTCTGCCAACGCGCCGGTGCTGATCAAGATCAACGGCAATACCGTGCCCGTCAACCCCCAGTTGATGACGGCTGATACCTGCCTGATGTTGCTGCGCGAAATGCTCACCGACGCGCAAATCAACGAACTGACCGAAAAAGGGGAAATGAACACCTCTTTTGCCCTGCCTGAAATTGGCAACTTCCGCATCAGCGCCATGCGCCAGCGCGGCACTTATGCGGCAGTGGTGCGCTACATTCCGATCACGATACCGGCGCTGGAGCAATTGCACCTGCCCACAAAAACCCTGAGCGAACTCGTGATGCGCCAACGCGGCCTGATCCTGATGGTGGGCGCCACCGGCTCGGGCAAAAGCACCTCGCTGGCGGCCATGCTCGATTACCGCAACGAGCACAAGGTCAGCCACATGCTGACAATTGAAGACCCGATCGAATTCATTTTTGCCAACAAGCGCAGCATCATCAACCAGCGCGAGATCGGCACCGATACCGCCAACCGCCAGGTCGCACTGAAAAACGCCATGCGCCAGGCGCCCGATGTGATTCTGGTGGGCGAAATCCGCGACCGCGACACCATGTCGGCCGCGCTGGCCTATGCGCAATCAGGCCACCTGTGCATGGCCACGCTGCACGCCAGCAACAGCTACCAGGCGCTCAACCGCATTCTGACTTTTTATCCAGAGGAAGTACGCCCTACCCTGCTCGGTGACCTGGCCTCGTCCATGGCGGCCATCATTTCGCAGCGCCTGCTGCGCACGGTAGACGGCAAGCGCATTCCGGCCTGCGAAATCCTGCTCAACTCCAAGCTGGTGTCTGAACTGGTTGAAAACGGCGACTTCATGGGTGTGAAAGAAGCCATGAGCAAATCGATGACCGAAGGCTCGCAAACCTTTGAAGAAGACATTGCGCGCCTGATCATGGCAGGCACGGTATCGCGTGACGAAGGCCTGGTGCATGCCGACTCGGCTACCAACCTGATGTGGCGTTTGCAAAACACGGCGCCGGTATCGAAAAAAACCGATACGCCTTCGGCCGCCACACACAGCGCAGAACCTTCGTTCTCCGAAATCACGCTGGATATGGGCGACTGAACGGGCGTTTCGCCGTACAGAACTTTTCAGGTATTCACACGCTTTGACTTCACCCGCGCCGCCCCATTCGCCCTTGCGCACCCTGGTTGAACAGCAAGCCCGGCGGCTGGATCAGGCAGGCGTGGCGTTCGGGCACGGTACCCACAATGCCTTTGACGAAGCCGCCTGGCTGGTGTTGTGGCGCTTGGGTCTGCCGCTTGATAGCGACCTGGATGATCCCGCCCTGCCCGCGCCAGATGCTGCGCAAATCATGGCCGTTGCCGCTCTGATCGACGAGCGCATCGCCAGCCGCAAGCCTGCGGCTTACCTCACGCGCGAAGCCTGGCTGCAAGGCGTGCCGTTTTATGTGGACGAGCGCACCATCGTGCCGCGCAGCCTCATTGCCGAGCCGCTGGCCGAAGGCGCCATCGATGATTTGCTCGGTTACGAGCCTGCGCAGGTGCTGGATTTGTGCACCGGCAATGGCAGCCTCGCGGTGCTCGCCGCGCTGGCCTGGCCCCAGGCGCATGTGGATGCGGCAGACATTTCGCCCGACGCATTGGCTGTAGCAGCCATCAATGTGGACCAACACGGCTTGCAAGAACGCATTCGCCTGATCGAATCCGACGGTTTGGCCCAATGCCAAGGCCCCTATGACCTGATCCTGTGCAACCCGCCGTATGTCAATGCCGCCAGCATGGCTGCCCTGCCCGCTGAATTCAAGGCCGAACCTGCACTTGCCCTGGCTGGTGGCGAAGACGGCATGGATTTTGTGCGCAGCTTGCTGCGCCAGGCCTCCAGTTGCCTGCATCCCGAAGGGGTGCTGGTGCTGGAGATTGGGCACGAAGCCGCGCATTTCGAATCGGCCTTTCCCGAATTGCAACCCGTGTGGCTGATCACCAGCGCGGGCGACGAGCAGGTCTTGTTGCTGCGGGCCAGTGATCTGGATTAGACGCAAAAATCAAGGCATTTGCTGCACCATGCGCCGCAGCCGCGCCAGCCCGGTGTCGCGAGCCGCGCCATCGCCT
>JAUNUE010000027.1:5487-13995 GCA_030538335.1 Allobrachymonas sp.
GCTGTGGGCCATGTGGCGCGAAAAGACGGGGCAAGCCGCGCCATCGCCTGCACCTGCCGATGCCAGCGCGTGTCCGTAGACGATTTCAAACGTCAGCGGGATCTGCCCGTCGTCTTGCGCCAGTTCTGCCACGGCTGCGTACCACTGTTGCAGCCAGCCCTTTCCACGCGTGATGGATGCGCGCTCAGGCGACAGGTTGCGGCCTATCTCGCGCAACTCCACGGCCAGCCGTTGCGGCGAAGCAAAAGTCAGGGTGATGGTTTCCACATCCATCACCGCATCGGCAAAACCCACCTGCAACATCAGGTCGCCCCAGTCGTGCATGTCGGTAAACGCATGGCAACACGGCCCCCAGCCCTTGCGTGCGTACAAGTCACGCAGCTCCGGCAGGCTGTTGGGGCCGAGCAAGGAGAACATCAGAAAGCCTTCAGGTGACAACCAACTGCGCCATTGCAACAGCAGGGTAACCGGGTTGGCGGCGGTATGCAAAGCCATATTGGCCCAGAGCATGTCGATGCTTTCCGCGGGCGGCTCGGGCTGCGGTGGCATTTGCAGGTTTTGCGCTTGGGGGTAGCGTTGCGCCAATGCCGCATGCGCTTGCACACCCCCCATCTGCGGCTGCCAGTGCAACCAGCGTTGGGGTTGCAGCAAGACGGCATCCAGCCGCTCCTGCATGCGCTGCGCCACTTCTTCGTGCAACCAGGGGCTTGTTGCCGGTTGGCGCGCCTGCCACCGTGCCGAAGCGACAGGGTCTATGGGAAAAGGAGATGGGGGTTGGGAATTGGGCATGGCGATAGGCTAAGCGGGGGAGTATAAAGACAGTCTCATGCATACCGCCCCTTTGCCCCCAGATGCCACTGTCGCCCGTCCGGCTTCGGGACGGGGGCTGTTTGTCCGTTTGTTGGGCAAGCTGCCCAGCCAATGCGCGGTATGCCATGCCTGGCCCGCCGAGCGGATTTGCAGCGCCTGTGCGCAAAGCCATGCACAGCCCGTGCCAAGTTGCCCTTTGTGCGCCTTGCAATTGCCTGCAGGCCAAGCCCATGCTGCACACATTGGCGTTTGTGCCAACTGCCTGAAGCATCCCTTGCCGGGCATCGACGCCAGCCTTGCCCGTGTGTCTTACCAATGGCCCTGGCAAGGTTGTGTGGACGCTTTCAAATTCGCCCAACAGACCGGATGGGCACAGCCGCTGGCGCAACTGATGGCGCAAGACGCCGCTATTGCCCAAGCCATTGCAGCCAGCGACCTGCTGTTGCCCATGCCGCTGCATCCGCTGCGCCTGGCCGAGCGCGGCTACAACCAGTCTTTGCTGCTGGCACAAGCCTTGCAGGCCGTAGCAACCTCCATCGCACTGCCAGCGAACAAGGCAATGGTGCGGCACGACTGCCTGCTGCGCACCCGCCACACGCAGCCACAAAGCCGCCTGCCCATTGCCGCCCGGCAGCGCAATATCCGCAATGCCTTTGCCGTGCCTGATGCGCACAGACCTTTGCTGGCCCAACGCAAACTGGTCTTGGTGGATGATGTGATGACCACCGGCGCATCGGTCAGCGCGGCGGCGCAGGCACTCAAGCGTGCGGGGGCTGCGCATGTGACGGTCATCGTTTTTGCACGCACGGAAAAAGCCTGACGAAAAATAGGCTCCTACAATCCATCCACCTGTTCCATCGCCAAATGACCCATGACTGATTCAACCCTGCAACAAGACACCCTGGCCCAAGACTTCGTGGCCTTTGCCGTGCAATGCGGCGTGCTGCGCTTCGGCACCTTCACCACCAAGGCGGGCCGCCAGTCGCCGTACTTTTTCAATGCGGGCCTGTTCAACGATGGCGCCATGCTGGGCAAGTTGGCGCAGTTCTATGCCCAGCGCATCATCGCCAGCGGCATTGCCTGCGACATGCTGTTTGGCCCTGCGTACAAGGGCATTCCGCTGGTGGCAGCCGTCTCCATTGAACTGGCGCGCCTGGGCCGCAACCTGCCGTTTGCCTACAACCGCAAAGAAGCCAAAGACCACGGCGAAGGCGGCAGCCTGGTCGGCGCACCACTGCAAGGCCGCGTGATGATTGTGGACGACGTGATGTCGGCCGGTACTGCCGTGCGCGAATCCATCGCTCTGATCAAAGCCGCCAACGCCACACCCGCAGCGGTGGCTGTGGCGCTTGACCGGCAGGAAAAGGCCACCGAAAACGGGCAGGATGTACCCTACAGTGCGGTTCAATATGTACGCAGCCAACTCGGCATGGAAGTCTGCGCCATTGCCACGCTCGACGATCTGATGGACTACCTGGCCAACGATCCCGCGGCATCACGGCAACCTGAAATGGCCGGTTACCACAGCCAGGTGCTCGCTTACCGCGAGCGCTACGGAGTGGTTTGACGCAACAAGCACCGACATTTATTGTCACCACTCGCTTTTTAAAAACAGCTTTCTCCCGCATAATCAGCTTTTCGTCAGTTTTTACAAAAACAATCTGCAAAAAACGTGAGGATGTGATTTTTTACCCATTTGCAGCGCATGCACATGATTGGCGCGGTTTTTGCTTAAATTCAGCTAACTGTGGTTTGAGATGGATAGAAAAATGTTCAAACGTTTTCCTGCTGTGCTGATTTTTACGGGATTGAGCCTGCCGCATGCTGCTGCCGTCCAGGCTTCAGGCATCTACACCTGCGTAGACGCCCGTGGCAACAAGCTCACCTCTGACCGACCCATTGCAGCTTGTGTTGACCGTGAACAAAGACAACTCAACAGCAGCGGTGTGACCAAACGCGTGGTCGGCCCGAGCCAGACGGCAGCCGAAGCCGCGGCCGCCAAAGAACGCGAACAGCAGGCTGAAGAAGAGCGCAAGAAAGCCGTTGCCAGCAAAAAAGCACAGGCCGTGCTGCTGCAACGCTATCCCAATGCCACCAGCCACCAGGCTGCCCGCGAAAAGGCCGCTGAAGAGGTTTTTGTGCGCCTGCGCGAAGGATATGAAAAACTGGCGAGCCTCAAAACCGCACACCAGAAACTCGCACAGGAGATGGAGTTCTACAAGAAGTCACCCGACAACGCACCGGCCACATTGCGTAACCAGTGGCAGGCCAGCCTGGACAGCCAGAAATCTGCCGAAACGTATATCGAAAAACAGCGCCAGGAACTGCTGGCCGTGCACAAGCGCTTTGATGCCGAACTGGCCGAACTGCAGTCGCTCTGGAAAACCGCGCCTTGAACTTGGCTTCAATGCACCATCAGGCCATCGTAGGCCGTTTTGGCAATCAACACGGCAACCACAGCCACAAAAGCCCAGCGCACAAACCCTGCGCCATGCTTGAGCGCCAGGCGTGAGCCCATAAAGCTGCCGGCCACATTGGCCACGGCCATCACCAGTCCCAATTGCCACCAGATATGGCCCTTGCTGCCAAACAGCACGAGTGCGGCCACGTTGGTGAACACGTTGACCAGCTTGGCACCAGCAGACGCATGCAGGAAGTCGTAGCCCAGCACGCGTACAAACAAAAACACCAGAAAGCTGCCCGTGCCGGGACCGAAAAAGCCATCGTAAAAGCCGATCACCACGCCAATCAGGCTGGCCACCACCACCTCGCTGCGCCCCTGCCAGCGCGGTTCATGGCGATGCCCGAGGTCTTTCTTCGCGAGGGTATAAAGCAGGATCACCAGCAGCACAAAAGGCAAGGCCTTGCGCAAGTAGGTAGGTGCGACTTGCGTGACCGCCCAAGCGCCCACAAAGGAACCGGCCAGCCCGGCCAAGGCGGCGGGCAACATGGCCGCCCAGGGCATCTGCACGCGGCGGCTGAATTGCCAGGTGGCAAAGCTCGTGCCCCAGACCGAAGCGCTTTTGTTGGTGCCCAGCAAGGTGGCGGGCACGGTTTGCGGAAAGGTGCTGAACAAGGCCGGCAGCAAAATCAAGCCGCCGCCGCCCACAATCGCATCGACAAAACCGGCAAACAGCGAGGCCAGACTTACCAACAACCAGTCCATATCTTCATTCGTTTTTCAGGCTTTATTTGGGATCATCCGCTTGCATTTCACACAAGGCAAGTCAAAGGCATTCGCGTAGGGCAGAACCTCCGCAGGAGATTCTGCCGCATGAAAAAATTAACATACGTCAGAATCGCTTCGCGGTTCTGACCTACGAAAAGCATCACACCATTGCCCCGGCATTGGGATCGTCCTTGCTGTGCCCGCTGCGCGATGAACCAGAACCACCCTTCTTGAGCAGGTCTTCGCGCTTGATGCCCAGCCACATGGCGATGGCACACGATACGAACACCGACGAATAGATGCCGAACAGGATGCCAATGGTCAGCGCCACAGCAAAGTAATGCAGGGTCTCGCCGCCAAAAATCTGCATCGACAACACCATCGCCAGCGTGGAGCCGTGCGTGATCATGGTGCGGCTGATGGTGCTGGTGATGGCGTGGTTGATGACCTCCACCGTGTTCATCTTGCGGTTCTTTCGGAAGGTTTCGCGCACCCGGTCAAACACCACCACCGATTCGTTGACCGAATAGCCCAGCACCGCCAGCACGCCTGCCAGCACCGAGAGCGAAAATTCCCACTGGAAGAAGGCAAAGAAGCCCAGGATGATGACGATGTCGTGCAAGTTGGCGATGATGGCAGCAACTGCGTATTTCCATTCAAAGCGGATCGCCAGATACAGGATGATGCCGCCAATCACAAAAGCCAGCGCCGAGATGCCGTTGGTCAGCAGCTCCTTGCCGACCTGAGGGCCGATGAACTCCACGCGGTGCAGGGACACGTCCGGCTCCTGCGCCTTGAGGGCATCCATGACCTGCACGCTTTGCTGCACCGACGTTACGCCCTCTTGCAATGGCAGACGAATCAGCACTTCGCGTGAAGAACCGTAGTTCTGCACCGCGACTTCCTTGTAGCCGAGCTTTTCCACCGTGCTGCGAATGACGTTGACATCTGCCGCCTGCTGGTAGGTCACTTCCATCAAGGTGCCGCCGGTGAACTCCACCGAGTAATGCAGGCCGCGTGTAACGAGAAAGAACAATGCCAGCACAAACGTCAACACCGAAACGATGTTGAACACCAGCGCGTGGCGCATGAAGGGGATGTCCTTGCGGATGCGAAAAAATTCCATGGTCTTATTCCTTGGGCAATGCCTTGCCTGTCACCGCATCTGCCGTTTGCGTTTCGGGCCGCCAGACGGTGCCCACCGACAGCTTGTCGACCTTGCGACGGTGCCCGTACCACAGGCTTACCAGGCCGCGCGAGAAAAACACCGCCGAGAACAGCGAGGTAAGAATGCCCAGGCTGTGCACCACGGCAAAGCCGCGGATCGGGCCGGTGCCAAACACCCACAGCGCAATGCCCGCGATCAGCGAGGTGACGTTGGAGTCGAGAATGGTCGACCAGGCGTTGTCGTAACCCGCGCGGATCGCCATTTGCGGCGAAGCACCGCCACGCAACTCGTCACGAATGCGCTCGTTGATCAGCACGTTGGCGTCAATCGCCATGCCCAAAGTCAATGCCATGGCCGCCATGCCCGGCAAGGTGAGTGTGGCCTGCAACATCGACAGCACCGCCACCAGCAGCAGCAGGTTTACGGCAAGTGCAATCGACGAGATCACACCGAACAGTGCGTAGTACACGCACATGAATGCCACCACCACCACAAACCCGTAGGCCACGCTCTTGAAGCCTTTTTCGATGTTGGCAGCGCCCAGACCGGGGCCGATGGTGCGCTCTTCGACGATTTCCATCGGCGCAGCCAGCGAGCCAGAACGCAGCAGCAGCGCCGTATCGGTGGCCTCCTGCGTGTTGCGGCTGCCGGTGATCTGCACACGGCCACCTGGAATTTCGGTATTGATCTGCGGCGCCGTCACCACCTCGCCACGCCCTTTTTCAAACAGCAAGATCGCCATGCGTTTGCGGATATTGCTGCGCGTGATGGTTTGAAAATCGCGTGCGCCCTGGCTATCGAGCACCAGGTTGACGGTCGGCTGCTGCGTCTGGCTGTCAAAACCCGCTTGCGCGTCAGTCAGGTTGTTGCCCGTGAGCAGCACTTCTTTCTTGACGATATGCGCATAGCGTCGGCCTTCGGCGTCAGGGCGTCCCATGAACACTTCTGCATCCATTGGCACCGGCGCCATCTCGTTCTCGGGCTTGGGCGTGCTGCCCATCAAGGCGGCATTGCGGTCACGCTCGGCCGCCAGGCCTTGCGGGCTTTCATCAACCATGCGAATTTCCAGCGTCGCCGTGCGCCCCAGCAACTCCTTGGCCTTGGCCGTGTCCTGCACGCCCGGCAACTGCACCACCACGCGGTCAGCGCCTTGTTGCTGGATCACGGGTTCGGCCACGCCCAGCTCGTTGATGCGGTTGTTCAGCGTAAGGATGTTCTGCCGCACCGCCGCTTCGCGGAATTTGGTCACTTCGGTGGCACGGAATGCGGCCGCAAGCGCAGGCTGGGCGCCGCCTGCAGCACGGCTCACCTGCAACTCCATCATGTTGTCTTCGAGCAGGCGCTGCGCTTTTTCGGCCGTGGCCGCATCGGCAAAGCGCACATCAAACCCTTCAGCCGTGCGTTGTATGTCGACGGCTGCTGCGCCTTTTTCGGCCAGCAGTTTGCGCGCATCGGCAGCCAGCCCGTCCAGACGCTTGCCCAGCGCCGTTTGCATATCGACCTGCAAGGTGAAATGCACACCACCGCGCAAATCCAGCCCGAGAAACATGGGCGACGCGCCGATGGCCGACAGCCAGCGCGGCGAACGCGGCACCAGGTTCAGGGCCACTGAATAGCCCGGCTCGGCAGCGTTGGGGTTGACGGTGCGGTCCACCACATCGCGTGCACGGATTTGCGCATCGGGCGTGGCAAAGCGCAACAGCAGCGAGTTGCCCTGCTTTTCTGCCGCATCAGGCGCGGTTTGCGCTGCCGACAGGGCGGCGAGCACCTTTTGCTGCAAATCGTCGTTGACACTGGCCGTTGCCTGCGCGGGCGACACCTGCACGGCAGGCGCTTCGCCAAAGTAATTGGGCAAGGCGTACAAAAAGGCAATCAGCAACACCACCGCCATGGTGATGTACTTCCAGGCCGGATAGCGGTTCATGGAGGTGGGTTCTTTCTGTCAATCTGGCAGGCACTTGCGCACTGCCATTGGTGGTGCCGCCTGCAGATGCGGCGGGCTGCGCCTTAAAAGCGGATCGTGCCTTTGGGCAAAATCTGGGTGACGGCGGTTTTCTGCATCTGCACTTCCACGCCCTTGGCAATCTGCACTTCGAGGTTGTCGCCTTTTACGCCAGTGACTTTGCCCAGCAGGCCGCTGGCGGTGACCACTTCGTCGCCTGTGCCCAGGTTGTCAAGCAGGCTGCGCAACTCTTTCTGCTTTTTCATCTGTGGGCGGATCATCAGGAAAAAGCCCGCGATGAAAATGAGCAGCATCGGACCCATTTGTACCAGAACGGACATGAAATCGTTGCCACCCGCTGCCGGATTGGTTTGCGCGTAGGCGTTGCTGATAAAAGATAACACAGGGGTACTCCTCGGATCAAAGGGAACAGGCGCCCTGGCGGCGCCAAGGCGTTTTATACGGTTACGTCAAAGCGGGCAGACAAGCCCGCATCGCAAACACATGCAGCATCCAGCCAAAAAAGCTGGCACAGGCGAAACGGCGTATTGTAAATCGGCAGAGGATGCCTGCTGCTTGCTTATTCCTGCTGCCCCTTTTCGCCCGCCATCCATTGGGCATGCGCTTGCGGATAAACGGCCTTGAATTGGGCCTCTGCCGCAGCAGCCTCTTCGTCGCGTCCCAGCATGCGCAACGCCTCGATAACGCGGCTGATGACGCGCGCTTCGGGGCTGTAATGCATCAGCACCTGCGCCTGGGCAAGCTGTTGCCCGGCCTTTTCGGGGGTGACTTCGGTGGTGCTGACATCGGCAAATTGCACGGCGTTGCGGTAGAGAAAACTGCGCGCGGCCTGCTTGTGCGTATCTTGTCTGAAAGGCCAGACGCGGTCTTCCGCCGCGGTGTACAACTGCGTGACACGCACAAAATCAAAACTGGCGTAGATCAACCCGGCCAACAGACAAAAAGTCAATGCGCGCTGCGCCCAGGTCAACGCAGTGCTGCCCTGCCCTTCAAACTCCACTGCATTGCGATCCTGTACACGGCGCAACGCCAGCAATACGCCCACCGCCAGCCCGGTCGCCAACTGGAAGTGCGAATGCCACAGCGGGTATTCAAACAGGCTGTGCAGCCCAATCGTCAACAGCACGCCCCACATCAACTGGCGTTGCGGCAGCACTTCCGCCCAGGGTTGGCTCCACATAATCCAGATCAGCGCCGCGCCACACGCCAGCACGGCGATGGGCACGCCCAATTCCACTGCCAAGTGCAGCGGCAGGTTGTGGGCGTTGTCGAGCAGGTCACAAAACCGCATGCCGGGGTAGGTGGCCTGGTAATGCGCGTAGTCCAGTTCGCCCCAGCCCCAGCCCCACCAGGGTTTTTGCGCAATCAGTTGCAGCACATTGCTCCACAGCACGGTGC
>JAUNUE010000291.1 GCA_030538335.1 Allobrachymonas sp.
GCACGGGGCCGCGGTCCCAGGCGACCTTGCGCAGGTCTTCGAGCGCGCGGTCGAGGAAGCCCCCACGCGCAGCCAGCGACAGTGAACGCATGGTGGCCGTGATCCACTGCTGCGATTCGCTGCTTTGCCCCACCGGCATGAAGAACTCGATGGCGCGCTCTGCGGCGCGGCCATCAGGTGTAGTCACCGGCATGAAAGAGACGATGAGGTACAGGCGCTGCTTGCCCTCTTGCGTGAAGTATTCGATCTTGTCGGCCACCGCGTTGAGCGCGCCTTTGGGGCGGCTTTCGATCACGGTGCGCATGGGGTCGATGACTTCGGCGGCCAGCGTGGCCGGTTTTTCTTCGGGCTTGGGCGTGGTTTGCAGCACCGCACCCAGAATGTTGTTGGGGCGGTAGGTAGCCATGCCCTTTAGACCGGCGCGCCACGAATGGTGGTACAGGTTCTTGAAGTCTTCGTAGGGGTAGTCTTCAGGGATGTTGACGGTTTTGCTGATCGAGGTGTCGATAAAGGGCTGCACCGCCTGCATCATGGCGACGTGGTCGGCAGCCGTCATTTCCAGCGCGTTGACGAAATAGGCAGGCAGCGGCGTATCGCGCGTGGTGCCATGCAACGCGTGGTACAGGCGGTAGGCATGATCTTCGACGATGTATTCAGAAGTCGACCCGTCGGCCTCGCGCTTCTTGCGCGTGTAGCTCCAACTGAACGCCGGTTCAATGCCGTTGCTGGCGTTGTCGGCAAACGCCAGGCTCACCGTGCCCGTGGGCGCAATCGACAGCAGGTGGCTGTTGCGCAGGCCGTATTTCTTGATATCGGCCTTGATGTCATCAGGCAGGCGGCTGGCAAAGCTCTTGCTGCTGAGGTAGGCCTCGGCGTCAAACTTGGGGAAAGCGCCCTTCTCTTTGGCCAGTTCGATCGAAGCACGGTACGCTGCATTACGCATACGCTCGGCAATGCGCGCCGCCATATCGCGGCCCTCGTCGCGGTCGTAACGCTGGCACAGCATGCTCAAGGTATTGCCCAGGCCGGTAAAGCCCACGCCAATGCGGCGCTTGGCCGCGCTTTCTTCGCGCTGCTGCGGCAGCGGCCACCAGGTCACATCGAGCACATTGTCGAGTGCGCGCACCTGCACGGCCACAGCCTGCTCGAACGCCTCAAAATCAAACACCGGCGCGCCGCCCACGCCAAAAGGCTGGCGCACAAAGCGCGTAAGGATGATCGGCCCCAGGTCGCAGCAACCGTAGTTGGGCAGGGGTTGCTCGCCACAGTTATGCACATACAGACCGTTGGCGTCAAAGGCATGGATGTCGGCTACGGTCACGTCATATACATCTTCGGCACCATCTTCGCCCAAGCTCTCTACCGTGGCAACAAAACGGTCGCGGTTGGGTTTGCGTTGATAAGCCTGCAATGCAGCTTGCAGGCGTGCAGCCTTGTCGTCATCAGCAAAACCCACACGCTCGGCAAACAGCGCCAAGTTGTCTCCGCTGATGACCAATTCGTGCTGCGCCTCAGTGGCGTAGGGTTTGCTGCCGCCTTTGCCATCAGGCAGCAAGCGCAGGGCCGCACTGCGCCGCTCGGCATAGATGCTGCTGTTGATGCCCAGGCGCTGCAACATGCGCTGGGCCGATTGCAACACGGCCAAGTCGCTTTGCGCCAGCCGGATGCTGATGCCCTTTTCTTGTGTGCCCTGCACCGAAGCGTCGGCATCGAACAGACCTCGCAGCACACCTGCATGAAATGCGCTGGAAGTTCGCTCCATCTGCG
>JAUNUE010000292.1 GCA_030538335.1 Allobrachymonas sp.
TAAGAAGGATCTGGACTTGGCCGCCAGCCGTTACAAGGAGATTCAGCCATGAGCAATACAACCATTACCAAAAGCTGCGGTAATGTTTTTCTTGATTTGGGCTTTCCTCCGGGAGAGGCTGCGGTGCTGGCCTTGCGTGCCGACCTGATGGGCAAGCTACGTTTGCTGATTCAGTCTGCTGGCTGGACACAGCAAGAAGCAGCACAGCATTTTGGTATCACTCAATCGCGCGTCTCTGACTTGGTGCGCGGCAAGTGGGAAAAATTCAGCCTGGACATGTTGATTACGATTGCCGCCCGTGCCGGGCACAACGTAACTCTTGAAATAGCCTGACCTGATGGTGGCTTGCTCACCAGTCTGCTCGTCAGCCTGCATTGGGGGCAAGCAAGCCTTTGTGCAGGCCAACAGCAAAGGCGGCACCTTGCGCAATGCGGGTATGCTGCACGCGATGTTCTGGGTGCTGGCGGTGGTTTCGCCGGTGCGCATTGCCGTGATCATGGTGGCGGGTTTGTGGAAACCAGCATAAGCAATCAAGCCAAGGGTTTGCGCTAGGCGG
Organism: Allobrachymonas sp.; assembly: GCA_030538335.1. Taxonomy (GTDB): domain Bacteria; phylum Pseudomonadota; class Gammaproteobacteria; order Burkholderiales; family Burkholderiaceae_C; genus Brachymonas. Next base: position 557 of record JAUNUE010000292.1, read on the forward strand.
ATAGGGCAAAATGGCTCCGCATAATCAAACCAGCACATCCGCCCCGTTCCCGTCGCCGCATGGCGCGCCCAGCGCCGCGCGTGGACTTCCAGGAGCCTGATACCCCATGAACGCCACTGCCCATACCCCCCGCAGCCCGCGGCCCTCCCGTGCCAAGGCCAAACCGGCCAATAGTGAAACGCCAGCGGCCGAAGACGCGGGCCTGCGGGTGCTCAAAAAATACCCCAACCGCCGCCTGTACGACACGGCCAGTTCCAGCTACATCACCCTGGCCGAAGTCAAGGATCTGGTCATGGAAGGCACCAAATTTGTCGTGCGCGATGCCAAGACCGGCAAGAACCTCACGCGCAGCATCCTGCTGCAGATCATTCTCGAAGAAGAAGCGGGCGGCGCCCCGATCTTTACCGAAACAGTGCTCGCCAACATCGTGCGCTTTTACGGCCACACCATGCAGGGCTTTTTTGGCGCCAACCTCGAAAACAGCATCCAGGCCTTTGCTGACATGCAGAAAAAGATGATGGACAACGCCTCGGGTTTTGGCGTGGAAGCCTGGCAGAAAATGATGCAGGACATGATGCACAGCTACACCGGCCAGTCGGGCCAGATGCTGCAGCAAATGCAGGAGCAGATGCAGAACCAGTACCAGGCCAGCATGCAGCAATGGCTGTCGGCGTTTCAGCCCAAACGGTGATAGGTGATGAAACGGGTTGTGGCATGGGTTTTGGGCTTAGCGATTGCGAACGCTTGCTTGGCTGAAAAGCCGCTGCCGCTGAAGCGGATTCTGTCTTCCCCTCAATACCATCAGATTCCAATTCCCTTGCATTGGAAAAATGATGGTGCTCGGTTGCGCCCTGTTTCCGCGCAAGATATGGCGGATTACGACATGCGGGGAAACGGCATGCGCGTTGGCAAATTCATTGCCCAATTCGGTACGCCCACCCGTTACGTGGTGAGACGCAAGGAGCAAGGTAACGCATTCCTCGTTTACGATCTGTCAGATGGTCATGAGGCAGTGTTGTATTTGCCGCGCCCCTTGGCGCCCGATTTTGCTGCCATTGTCATTATGGACAAGGCAGGAAAATCTGTGCGGTTGCTGAAATAGCGCTCCCGGTTTATTTCGGCGAAGCTGCGACAATACGCCCATGACCGAAACTGTTGTACCCACCACCTCCTCACAAGTCCCCAAAATCGGCTTCGTCAGCCTCGGCTG
>JAUNUE010000293.1 GCA_030538335.1 Allobrachymonas sp.
AGGTGCGTCGCCCCCGGCGTTGGAGGTCGAAAAAAATACCGGCTCGATCAGGTCAAAGTCTTTTTCTTCATTCATGCGACCCATTAGCACGGATCCCACCATGCCGCGCCAGCCTACCAGCCCCGTTACATTGCCCGCCGCTTTTGTTGTCACTTTCCGCTCCTGTCTGTTGCTTGCCCTTTTGCCCCACACCATGGAGCATCCATTGCACGCAAGCCCTATTCCAATATATGAATCGTTGATTATCTCACCTGGCGCCTGCAATGCCCGCACCATGGTGATTGGCTGCAGCTAAAACCGTAATCCAGTTCCGGTATTTGCCCGCCTGCAAAGCGGCAGGAGGCTAGAATAGGGGAAGAATCGCACGGTTTTCTGGTGGCGATTCGCGCATTTTTGACCCGGACGACCCCGCCATGACCCACGTAGTGACCGAAGCCTGTATCCGCTGCAAATACACCGATTGTGTGGATGTTTGCCCGGTGGATTGCTTCCGCGAAGGCCCCAATTTCCTGACCATTGATCCTGACGAGTGCATCGACTGCGCCGTGTGTGTGCCCGAGTGCCCGGTCAACGCGATTTATGCCGAAGAAGACGTGCCCGCCGATCAGCAGCACATGACACCGCTGAATGCCGAACTGGCCAAGCTGCCCACGTGGAAAACCATCAGCCGCAGCAAGCCTGCACTGCCCGATGCGGAAGAGTGGAAAGACAAGGTTGGCAAGCTGGATCAGTTGATCCGCTGAACGCCAGCGCGCTTTTGCCTGTGCCAAAAGCGCAGCCGCTCGGTACAAGCTGCGCAGCGAAAATGGAATAAGATTCCTGTTTCCATTGCGTGGGCAACTACCCATCTGCACGCCCACCAAGCGCTTTTGGCGCTGCGGCCATTTAGACAAACCCTTTTGCATGCGGCCAATGCCGCAATTTTTCTTTGCCGATTCTTGTATGACCACCGAACGTGATCTTGCCCAAGCCATTGACGCCGATGCCGTCATCGTGGGCGCTGGCCCTGTGGGGCTGTTCCAGATTTTCGAACTGGGCCTGCTGGAGGTCAAAGCCCACATCATCGACTCGCTGCCTTACCCCGGCGGCCAGCCGATGGAGCTGTATCCCGACAAGCCCATTTACGACATTCCGGCCATTCCGGTCTGCTCCGGCAAAGAGCTGACCGACAGCCTGATGAAGCAGATCGAGCCGTTTGGCGCCACCTTCCATCTGGGGCAAGAAGTTACCGTGGTGGAGCAACAGGCCGACGGCCGCTTCTATGTCAAAACCAGCAAAGGCACCCAATTCCTGACCAAAACCATCTTCATCGCTGCAGGTGTGGGCGCTTTTCAGCCGCGCACCCTCAAGGTGGAAGGGCTGGACAAATTTGAAGGCTCGCAACTGTTCTACCGCGTCAAGAACCCGGCGGACTTTGCGGGCAAAAACCTGGTGATCGTGGGCGGGGGCGACTCTGCGCTTGACTGGACGCTGAACTTCACCGCTGAAGGCCCCCACAAGGCCGAAAGCGTGATCCTGCTGCACCGCCGTGATGGCTTCCGTGCTGCGCCCGCCAGCGTGACGAAAATGCAGGAGTTGTGCGAGCAATTTGAAATGCAGTTCATGGTCGGCCAGATCACCGGCTTTGAAGAACGCGACGGCAAACTGGCGGGCGTAAAAGTGACGGGCGGCGATGGTGTGACGCGCCAGGTGCCGCTGGATGTGTTGCTGGTGTTTTTTGGCCTTTCTCCCAAACTCGGGCCGATTGCCGACT
>JAUNUE010000294.1 GCA_030538335.1 Allobrachymonas sp.
TCCCGTGGCCATGCGGACAGCATGCCATACTGTCAAATAAGGACGCACAGGGCAACAGCTTCCAGCAGGCGGCATTTTTCGAATAGACCCATGTTGTATTCTTGCGAGGAACAGTTTGTCCATACGTGCCTGTCCATCTGCAAATGGAGTCCTCAACCCATCCTGGTCGCACAAGCACATGCGAAGCAGCAATTGCGATACCCCTGATGTTCATTTTTTATGTTCAGTTATATCAAAAAAAAACTATCTGAAACCTTGCAGCCTGATGCTGACCAGATTCCAGACGCGGCACCCGAAACTCATGCCGCAGAAAAGGACCTGGACGCTGTGGCAGTGCCATCTGATGCGCAGAACGATGACTGGCTGACACAGCAAGCATTGGCAGCACAGGTTGAAGACGTCGAGGTGCAATCACCCCCTGCTCCCGTTGCACCTGTACCGGCTGAAGCCACTGCCACACCAGACAACCGCCAGGACTGGCTGGATCGCCTGAAAACCGGACTCAAAAAAACCGGCACCAGCATTGGCGCCGCGTTTGGCGTGAGCCAGATCGACGAATCGCTGTACGAAGAACTTGAAGAAGCCCTGCTGATGGCCGATGCGGGGGTGCAGGCCACCACCTTTCTGATCGCGGATTTGCGCCAGCGTGTACGGGCGGCCTATGCCACCGAGCCTGCCCAGGTGCGTACACTGCTGGTTGATGCCATCAGCGATTTGCTCAGGCCGCTGCAAAAGCCGCTGGTGATTGGTGCGCACACACCTACCGTCATCATGGTGGCGGGTGTGAACGGTGCGGGTAAAACCACGTCTATCGGCAAGCTCACGCGGCATTTGAGCGAAGCGGGGCAAAGTGTGTTGCTGGCTGCCGCTGATACGTTTCGCGCTGCGGCCAAAGAGCAACTCGCCGTGTGGGCCAACCGCAATACGGTCGAGATTGTGAGCAGCGCCGGTGGCGACCCGGCCGCCCTGAGCTTTGACGCCGTGGCCGCAGGCCGCGCCCGCCACAAGGATGTGGTGCTGGTCGATACCGCCGGACGCTTGCCCACGCAGTTGCACCTGATGGACGAGCTGAAAAAAATCCGCCGCACCATCAACAAGGCCTACGTCACCGCGCCGCACGAGGTGTTGTTGGTGATAGACGGCAACACGGGCCAGAACGCGCTGGCGCAGGTTAAGGCCTTTGACGAGGCCTTGAAGTTGACCGGGCTGATCGTGACCAAACTCGACGGCACGGCCAAAGGCGGTGTGCTGTGCGCCATTGCGCGTGAAAAACCCCTGCCGGTGTATTTCGTGGGCGTGGGCGAAAAGCTCGAAGACCTGCAAACCTTCAACGCCCGCGAGTTTGCCGAAGCTTTGCTGGGATAAGGCCTGCATCACGCTGTGCTGCGCGCGCCACTCGCGTACTTTTTGAAACAGCAGTGTCGCGCACGTTTGCCGGAAATTGCGCACAATACGCGCCGTGCGCATGGCGCACCTCGGAGGACACGAACGATGCTTGATACCGTGATGCAGTGGCTGCAGCAGGTACTGCCCTTTCTGAACCAGGCGGGCGACGCCGTCAGCAACGCCGGACATACGGCTGGCGCTGCTGTCAGCCCGGCCTTGCAGAAAATGAACCTGCCCAGCATGCTGGCGCTGGCGGGCGCCTTGGGCTGGGCCAGCGGCTTTCGCCTTTACGCTGTGGTTTTTCTCACCGGCATGATGGGCAAGGCGGGTTGGCTGCAATTGCCCGAGACCATGCAT
>JAUNUE010000028.1:0-9426 GCA_030538335.1 Allobrachymonas sp.
GCTGACGCGCCCGGCGGTAGAGGCGGGCGAGCGGCTGGGTTTTTTGCCCGGTGATCTGGTGCAAAAGGTCGATCCGTACCTGCGCCCGCTGTACGACGCCCTGTACGAGTTGATGGGGTTTGACAAGGTGCAGCGCGCGTTTGAGCGTAACCAACTGGAGATTGCGCCGCTGGCCTTCATGCGCGGGCGCACCTTGAACAATGCTTTCATCATTCTGGACGAAGCGCAAAACACCACGCCCGAGCAGATGAAGATGTTCCTCACCCGCATTGGTTTTGGCAGCAAGGCCGTGGTCACGGGTGATATCAGCCAGATCGACCTGCCCAAAGGCCAGACCAGTGGCTTGGTCGAAGCCGAGCGCATTCTGAAGCGCGTGCAGGGCATTGCCCATGTGCGCTTCACCAGTGCCGACGTGGTGCGGCATCCGCTGGTGGCGCGCATTGTCGATGCCTACGACGCCGCCAGCAGCGCCAGCCGCCGTGCGCGTGATGCGGCATGAGCCGACCCTCTGATCCCCCAAAACGCAGCACCTTGCGTCTGGCAGATGCGGTGCCAAAGAAGGCTGCGCCTGCGCCCAAAACAGATCGATCCGCAAACGCCCGCCGCAGCGCACCCACATCTGCAAAGAATCAGCGCGCCGCACCGATGGCAGAGGCAGGCAAGCCCGCCGCAGATGCACAACGCCGCAATGTCTGGCGCAGCGGGGAACCGCCTCCTCCGCGCAAGCCATCAGCATCAGCAACCCCATCCCGCGCATCCACAACCCTTGCCGAAGATTCCGCCAGCACTGCTGCAGGCACTCGCCTGAACAAGCACATGGCCGACCAAGGCCTGTGCTCGCGCCGCGAGGCCGACGACTGGATTGCCCGTGGCTGGGTCTTTGTCAACGGCGAACCGGCCACGGTGGGGCAGCGCGTGCAGGCCGATGACGCCGTGCACATCGACAAGATGGCCTACACCGTGCAGCAACAGCAAGTCACCATTCTGCTGCACAAACCCGTGGGTTATGTCAGCGGCCAGCCCGAAGACGGCCACCAAAGCGCCGCCACGCTGATCGGCAGCCACAGCCGCTGGCATGGCGACAAAAGCCCCATGCGGTTTTTGCCGCGCCAGTTGCGCGGCCTGGCGCCTGCCGGGCGGCTGGATATTGATTCCACCGGCCTGTTGGTGCTTACGCAAAATGGCCGCGTCGCGCGGCACCTGATCGGTGCGCACAGCACGGTCGATAAAGAGTACCTCGTGCGTGTGGTCTACCACGCACCGCACGGCGAGGTGCGCGAGCAGGTGCAGGCCGTGTTTCCGGCCGACAAGCTGCAACTGCTGCGCCACGGTCTGGAGCTGGACGGCCAGGCGCTGCAACCGGCGCAGGTCGATTGGCAAAACCCCGAGCAACTGCGCTTCGTGTTGCGCGAAGGCAAAAAGCGCCAGATTCGCCGCATGTGCGAAGCCGTGGGCCTGCAGGTGGTGGGCCTGAAGCGCGTGCGCATCGGCAAGATCGTGCTCGGCGATTTGCCCCAGGGGCAGTGGCGGTTTCTGCGCGAAGACGAAAATTTCTAGAGCGCATTCCTGCGTCATCCCAAAACGCATGGCACGCATCTGCTGCATTGTTTGTGCCAGACCTTGGCATCACCAGGGGCATTGCCTGCAGGTTGCCCCTTGCAGATCGGGTTTGATGGTATGTTCTCGCGCCGCGCCCCGTAAGCCCAACGCCTGTCCCGTCTGACCCACATGCCATCTTCCATTCCAAGCACGCGTCCTCTGCCCATGGCGCAAATCCTGCTGTGCGGCGCTATGGTTGTTACCCTGTCGATGGGCGTGCGCCACGGCTTTGGCCTGTGGCTGCAACCCATGACCGAGGCACGCGGCTGGACACGCGAACATTTCTCGTTGGCCATGGCCCTGCAAAATCTGGTCTGGGGGTTTACGGGCATTTTTGTCGGCATGCTGGCCGACCGCTTGGGCGCTTTCAAGGTGCTGGTGGCCAGTGCCGTGTTGTATGCCTGCGGGCTGCTGGGCATGGCCTGGTCAACCACGCCCGCCCTGCTTGCCCTGACCTGCGGCGTGTTGATCGGCACGGCGCAGGCCGGCACCACCTATGCCGTGATTTATGGCGTGCTGGGCCGCAATGTGCCGGCTGACAAGCGCTCGTGGGCCATGGGTGTGGCTGCTGCGGCAGGCTCGTTCGGCCAGTTCCTCATGCTGCCAACCGAAGGCTGGATGATCACCGCGCTGGGCTGGCAGCAAGCGCTCATCTGGCTGGCGTGTGCCGTGCTGCTGATCGTGCCGCTGGCGCTGGGCTTGCGTGAGCCGGGCTTGCAGGCGCAGTCGGCGGCGCACCGCCAGCAGGGCGTGCTCGAGGCCATGCACGAGGCGCTGGCGACGCCGAGCTTTCTCTTGCTGATGGCAGGCTATTTTGTCTGCGGCTTCCAGGTCGTGTTCATCGGCGTACACATGCCCAGCTACCTCAAAGACCACGGCATGCCGCCACAAGTGGCCAGCTATGCACTGGCGTTGATCGGCTTGTTCAATATTTTCGGCACCTACCTGACCGGCACGCTCGGCCAGCGCATGGCGAAAAAGTACATCCTGGCCACCATCTACCTCACGCGGGCTGTGGTGATCAGCCTGTTCCTGCTGGCACCGCTCACGCCCACCAGCGTGTATGTGTTTTCAGCCGTGATCGGCTTTCTGTGGCTGTCTACCGTGCCGCCCACCAACGCCATGGTGGCGCATATTTTTGGCGTGGCGCATTTGTCCATGCTGGGCGGCATGGTGTTTTTCAGCCACCAGGTGGGGTCTTTTCTCGGGGTGTGGCTGGGAGGTTTCCTGTACGACAAAACCGGCAGCTACCAGATCGTCTGGCTCATTGCCATTGCGCTGGGCGTATTTGCTGCCTGTGTCAACCTGCCCATCCGCGAGACGGCGCTGGTGCGCGCACCGCGCCCGCAAGCTGCGGGTTAAGACCGCCACCGCATGACTGCCCTCAAGCAAACCCTGCTCTGCGCCTTGGCGCTGCTGGTGCTGGGCGGCGTCTTTGCGCTGTATGCACACCCTGATTTTGTAGCCATGGCGGGCGATGTGATGTGGAGTTGTATGGGCGCTGGCCACGGCGGATCAGGCCACGCACACCACTGATTCCATTTGCCATGCGGCCCCTGTCTTGCCGCTAAACTTCGGCCATCCCTTTCCCTCCACCCTCACGGAGCCATTCATGAGCTACACCTGCATCCAAGTCCGCACCGAAGGCGACAAAGTCGGCGTCGTTACCCTTGACCGCCCGAAGGCGCTCAATGCGCTCAACGACCAGTTGATGGACGAACTCGGCCAGGCCCTGCAGGCGTTTGATGCTGACGCGGCTATCGGCTGCATGGTCATCACCGGCAGCGAAAAGGCCTTCGCCGCAGGCGCTGACATCACCGCCATGCAGCACCAGAGTTTTGCCGACGTGTTTGGCGGCGAATTCATCACGCGCAACTGGGAGGCCATCCGCCAGATCCGCAAGCCGGTCATTGCCGCTGTCAGCGGCTACGCACTTGGGGGCGGCTGTGAACTGGCGATGATGTGCGACTTCATCATTGCTGCCGACACCGCCAAATTCGGCCAACCAGAGATCAAGCTCGGCATCATCCCCGGCGCGGGCGGTACCCAGCGCCTGCCGCGCGCCGTGGGCAAGGCCAAGGCGATGGACCTGGTGCTGAGCGCCCGCATGATGGATGCGACTGAGGCCGAACGCGCCGGGCTGGTCAGCCGCGTGGTGGCCGCCGACAAGCTGGTGGAAGAAACGATTGCTGCGGCCCTCGTCATTGCCAGCCAGCCCCGCCTGGCGGTGCTGGCCGCCAAAGAAGCCGTCAACCGCGCCTTTGAAGCGCCCTTGTCAGAAGGCATGCTGGCCGAGCGCCGCCTGTTCCACGCGCTGTTTGCCACGCAAGACCAGAAAGAAGGCATGGCGGCGTTTGTGGAGAAGCGACCGGCCCAGTTCACCGGGCGTTAAGCGCAAAATTTTTACCTTGACTTAACCCCATAACGCCATCTGCTTCGTTTCAGCCATCATCAACAACCAAACGGAGGTTTCTTGATGGCAACCCAAAACCCAACGCACCCGCGCCGGCGCCTGCTGCCTGTTGTTCTGGCTGTCAGCTTGGTCTTTTCCGGCTTCGGCGCTCCTGCCCAGGCCCAACGCGCCGCCCCCATCGCAAAGCCCATGCCCTCGCAACAGGGCAATGCGCCCAAAGATCCGGTTCGGTTGGTGGCGCGCAGCCAGCCCGACTTTGCGATGCCCAGCGCCAACGATTGCAACCGCGCCCCGGTGTTCAGCGAGATACCGGGCCGAACCCCACAGGAAATAGCGCACCCTGCAGCGCCCATTGCTGCAGGCAAGGGCAAAGCCGCGTTGGGCGGGGCGCGCTACGGCTATACAGGCAGAGCAGGCGCAGACACCATGCTGCGCGAAGTCGCCAGGGCATCGGCTGCCGCACCTGCTCCTGCAGTCCCGGCAGCAATGGAGGCAAAAGAAGCGCCCGCTCTGCACAAGCAGGCGCTTGCCAAGCACTCTCCGGCGCCCCAAATTGCGGTTGATCAGCGCGTAACCGCGGGCGTGGTGGATGACAACGCCGACTTTGCCGAATACCTGGCGTTTCGCGACCGCACCGACGTGCCGCACCGCGTGCGCGACGTGCGCCAGCGCTACCGCCTGCAGGTGCGTGATGCAGATGGTCGCAATGTGCCTGATGCCCAGGTCACCGTGCGCGGCAGCAGCGGCGCGCACTGGTGGGGCCGTACCGATGCGGCAGGGCAACTCTGGGTCATGCCCGACAGTTTCGATCCCCAGCCTTCACCGCGTTACCAGGTCACTGTCAAACATGCCCACCAGACCGCAACGGCCACGCTCGCACGTGGACAGAAAAACGCAGTCGATGTGCAACTGGCGGCACCGCAGCAGCAGGCGCGCAAGGCACAACTCGACATTGTTTTTCTGATCGATGCGACTGGCTCCATGCAGGATGAAATCGACAAACTCAAAAGCAGCCTGCAAAGCATCTCCCGCCAGATCGCGCAACTGCCCAGCCAGCCCAGTCTGTGCTACAGCCTAATCGCTTACCGCGACAAGGGCGACGAATACCTGTTGCGCAGCTACGATTTCACCAACCGGCTCAATGCCTTTCAACAGGCCTTGAACGGGTTGCAGGCATCCGGCGGTGGCGACATGCCCGAATCCATGGGCCAGGCACTGCACACCACGGTGCACAAGTTAAGCTGGCGCGGTGCAGGCACGACCCGCCTCGTCATCGCCCTGGCCGATGCACCGCCGCACCTGGACTACGGCGCGCCCTATTACGACGACGCCATGCTTTCTGCCGTGGGCAAAGGCATCAAGGTATTCAGTGTGGGAGCCAGTGGTCTGGACAAGCAAGGGGAATTCATCCAGCGCCAGATCGCGCAATACACGGGGGGCAAGTTTGTCTTCCTGACCTATGCGCAGGCCAGCAACCCGTCCAGCGGCGCCGGCACGCAAACGGTGCACGATGTGCAGAACTACTCGGTCGATACGCTTGACAGCCTGATCGTGCGGCTGGTGCGTGAAGAACTGCAAAACTTGCCTGCCCAGACCATGCAAGGTGCGCAAAAACTCTTATAATGTGCGGCTTTGGCGCTTTAGCTCAGTCGGTTAGAGCGATGGAATCATAATCCACAGGTCCGCGGTTCGAATCCGTGAAGCGCCACCAAATTCCACCCCTTGGTTCTTTCGGGCCAGGGGGTTTTTCTTTGGGCTTTTTGCTCAAGGCAAGTGCCATTGATCGGGCCAGAAATTGCCCAACTGCACATCTACCACTTTCCAGGTGAACAGCCCGCGCCGTTGCAGGGTGAGGTAAGGGTCGCCTTGTGCGGCAGGCGTGGCGTGGATCACGGCGTGGTTCAAGCCCTTGTACGACAACCGCCACTGCTGCTTGCGCTGGGGCGCGGGTGGGGTGTTTTGCGCTTGTACCTTGAGCAGGCGCGGTGGTTCCAGCCCGCCATCCGGCATCTGATCGAATGATTGCGGTTGCAGGCGGGGTGCAGGTTCCGGCACGGCAACGCCCAGCCGGTTGAGGCCGGGCATGGGGTTTTCGCCGTTCATCATCGCGACAATGCCTTGCGGTGATGCCACAGTGACCACCACCGGGTCGATCACCGCATTGGCCAGTGCCATGCCCATGGCGGCAAGCGGGTTGTTGGGATCAATACCAATCTTGGCAGCCACGCGCGCCTGAAGCTGTGCCTTGAGCGAAGCGCGCACCGCCGTAAAGTCCACGTAGTTGTCCATCTTTTCGGCCTTGCGTGCCTGCGCATCGACCTTGAAGCGCGCGAGCATGATCCAGGGCGAGGCGATGTAATAGCCACCGAGCAGCACCACCGCCAATACCACCAGCACCAGCCACCACCGTGTCTTTTTCTGCATGGGCTACAAAGTCCTCGTCTGTGAATGGATGCGAAGATTGTGACGCACAACAGCACGGTGGGTGTTACATAAAGCAAGGGGCGGAAGACCGCAAAACAGCAACAAAAAACCGGCATGAAGCCGGTTCTTGCGTGTCGAAAAATGGCAGGCTTATGCCGCTTCGAGCAGGCTGCGCAACATCCATGCCGTTTTTTCGTGGATGTCCATGCGCTGCGTCAGCAGGTCGCAGGTGGGCTGGTCGTTGGCTGCTTCGGCTGCTTCAAACACCTTGCGCGCTGTGCGGGCCGTGGCTTCTTGCGCCACGACGAGGTGCTGCACCATTTCCATCGCGGCAGGCACGCCGTCCACTTCCTTGATGGAGGTGAGGTTGGCAAATTCGCGCACGGTGCCAGGTGCAGGGTGGCCCAGCGAACGGATGCGCTCGGCGATGATGTCCAGCGCATTCCACTGCTCGGTGTATTGCTCCATGAACATGGCGTGCAGGCTGTTGAAATGCGGGCCGGTGACGTTCCAGTGGAAGTTGTGCGTCATCAGGTACAAGGTGTAGCTGTCGGCCAGCAGGGCAGACAGGCCATCGGCAATTTTCTTGCGGTCTTTGGCATCAATGCCGATATTGACCGACAGGACGGAAGTCAGGTTCTTCTTGGACATGGTTTTCTCCTTTAAGGGAGCCATCAACAGCTCCTGAGGGCAGTTTAACGCAGGCGGATTACCCTTGTATGCAACTCCGGATAAGTTTTCTCAAACAGCGTTTATCACGCAGCAACAAGCAAGGCCAGCGCCTATACTGGTGCTTTGTTTTTCGATTTGCGGTCTGCCTCCATGAGCCTGTCTCCCGAAGAAATTGCCGCCTTGCGCACCAGCTACGAACGTGCGGAACTCGATGAATCGGTCTCGCATGCCGAGCCGCTCAAACAGTTTGAACAATGGTTTGAAGAAGCGCTCAAGTCTCAAGTGCCCGAACCCAACGCCATGACGCTGGCCACCGTGGGCAGCGACCTGCGCCCCAGCACGCGGATAGTGCTGCTCAAGGGTTTTGATGCACGCGGCATTGTCTGGTACACCAACTACCACAGCCGCAAGGGGCAGGAACTGGCTGGCAACCCGTTTGCTGCGTTGCTGTTTTTCTGGCAAGAGCTGGAGCGCGTGGTGCGCATCGAAGGCCGCGTTGAGCAGGTCAGCAGCGAAGAAAGCGACGCCTATTTTCAGAGCCGACCGCTTGATTCGCGCATTGGCGCCTGGGCATCGCCACAAAGCCAGATCATTGACCGCCGCACGGTGCTGGTGATGAACGCCGCCAAATACGGCGCCAAATACCTGCTGCAACCGCCGCGCCCGCCGCACTGGGGCGGCTACCGGCTGGTGCCGGACACATGGGAGTTCTGGCAAGGCCGCAAAAGCCGCCTGCACGACCGGCTGCGGTACCGGCTGGAAAACAGCCAGTGGGTGCGTGAACGGCTGGCGCCGTAAGTACAGCCTACTTTTGCCACTGCGCAAACGTCTTGCGGAACTTCTCCACCTTGGGTGCCGCCACGGCCAGGCAATAGCCCTGCGTCGGGTTCTTGGCGAAAAACTGCTGGTGGTAGGGTTCGGCAGGCTGGTAGCGGTCAACCAGCGCTACTTCGGTAACGACCGGGCGGCTGTACAAGGGGCGCACGCTATCAAGCCAGTGCTGCACGCGCTGCAACTGGGCTTCGTTTTCGCAATAGATGCCGCTGCGGTATTGCGTGCCCACGTCGCCGCCTTGCCGGTTCAGGCTGGTGGGGTCGTGCACGGCAAAATAGATTTCCAGCACTTGCTCCAGCGGAATCATGCGCGCGTCAAACTGCAGCCGCACCACCTCCGCATAGCCCGTATCGCCCCGGCAGATGCGTTCGTAATCAATCGTGGGTGTGTGGCCGTTGCTGTAGCCGTTTTCCACTTCCAGCACGCCGCGCACTTCGGCAAACACTGCCTCCAGGCACCAGAAACAGCCACCCGCCAGCGTGATGGTTTCAATGGCTTCCGATGCAGGGGATGTCATGGCTTTTCCGATGCTTTGCTCAGGTGCTTGTACACCTCGTCCTTGATGGTGAGTTTTTGTTTTTTCATGGCGTCGATGTCATCCACATTGACCGGGTTGGCGTGAATTTCGAGCTTTCTGATTTTTTCGTCCAGTTCGGCATGTTGGGCCAGCAGGCGTTCAAAGCGGGGGTCTTCGGCCTTGAGTTTGTCCATCAATTCGCGGTGTTCGGGGAACATGGCATCTCCTTTCATGAGGCAAACAAAGCTGCGCTGCCAGGGCATTTGTCTGGCGGGCGCTACAGGCAGGCATCTGCTGAATTCAGTATAAGCCGCAGCCCTTGACCTTAACCTGACGCGCACAAATCCCCCGCTGCAGTGTGCGTATTGCGATCCGCTATGCTTCAGCCAGCCTTCATCGCAAAAGGAGTCTTCATGCCTACCAGCGCCACCGATTTTGCCGGTCACGTTACGCCCCACGAAGCCCATGATTGGCAACAAAAAGGCGAGGCCGTGATTGTGGACGTGCGCACACAGGCCGAACGCGATTGGGTTGGCAGCGTGCCGGGGGCGCTGGGGCTGAGTTGGGTCGAGTGGCCGAACATGCAGTTCAACGCGGCTTTTGACGAAGGGATTGTGGCGATTGCGCAGGCACACCCGGACAAGAAAATCCTGCTCTTGTGCCGCAGCGGTGTGCGCTCAGTGGCTGCGGCGCAGCGTGCCACCGCTTTGGGAGTTGCGCAGTGCTACAACATTCTTGAGGGCTTTGAGGGCGCCCCGGATGAAAACCGGCACCGCAGCACCTGCAATGGCTGGCGTTACCACGGTTTGCCGTGGGTGCAAGGCTGAGCTGTATCGAATGCGAACAAGCCATGCAAAGCAGAGCCTCCGTCAGGAGAACCTGCCTTGCGTGGAAAATTTAGAACGACACGCCGGGAAATCACTGCACGGCTCCGATCTACGCCTCTTTGCGAGGTTGCCTGCGAATG
>JAUNUE010000028.1:9437-13311 GCA_030538335.1 Allobrachymonas sp.
ATTCTCATCATGTAAAGATCACCAACAGGCGTCAAGCTTATTTATAGGTTTTCAGCGCATCGCCCACCGAAACCACCATGCTGGCACCCTTGTTGCGTTTGACCAGCGTGATCTGGTTGCCGTCGCCATAAGCCATCTCATCGGCTTTTTCGGAGCCGACCTTGAACAGGTTGTGCGTCTCGCCGTTCAGTTCGAGTTCGGCAAAATCATTGAGCACACCGCCTTTATCGGCCTGGTAATAGCGCACGGAGATCTTGCTGCCATCATCGGCCGTGTAGGCTCTCCACTCGGTCATGTTTTTTGGGTCGGAGGTTGTGGCAGCCGCGACTTCAGTCAAGGGCGCAGAAGTGGCTTCAGGACCGGATATGGGTGTTACTGGAGCAGGCGCAGCGATGGAAGCAGCAGGTGCAGGAGCCGCAGCTTCTTGCTTGCTGCAGGCGGCCAGTACAGCAGTTGCAGAAAGGGCCACGACAGCCCGGAGCAATGTGGACGAAGACATGGCAAATTCCTTGTAATGATCGAGAACAAGTTCACGCAAAAATACGCGAAATGCCATCCTAAAGACGCAGGTTGCAGGGGGCTGCAACCAAAGGTGAGTTATTCGGCAGGAATGTGCCGGGGCCGGCCTGCATCGTTGATGGCCACGTAGACGATGGTGGCCTCGGTCACCTTGAGGTAGCGTCCCTGGTCGGTAAATTGTTCGGCATAGACGTCTACCGCCACCGTGATGGAAGTGCGGCCCACACGCACCACGCTGGCATAGAACGAGAGGATGTCGCCGACACGCACCGGGTGGCGAAATACAAACTCTTTCACCGCGACGGTTGCCGTGCGCCCCTTGGCAATGCGAAATGCGGGCACCGCGCCCGCCACATCGGTATGCGACATGACCCAGCCACCGAAGATGTCGCCATTGGCGTTGCAGTCGGCAGGCATGGGCACGATTTTCAACACCAGTTCGTACTGTGCGGTAGAAGGCGGCAACTGGTCGAGAAAGTCGCGCTCAAGTTTGCAAGCATGCGTTTCGCTTAACGGCGCTGGGGTCGTAATTGTTTGGTCTGCGGCAGGCGTGTTCATGGTGCAAGCAGCATCTTGGTGTAAGGGCAGCTACGTTCAGCCGCCCTTGCGCATCATGTCGAAAAATTCGAGGTTGTTCTTGGTGGCTTTCATGCTCTTCAAGACCAGTTCCATCGCCTCGATTTCGTCCATGTTGTACATGAACTGGCGCAGGATGCGCGATTTTTGCAGAATGTCGGGCGGCAGCAGCAACTCTTCGCGGCGTGTGCCGCTGCGGTTGAGCTGGATGGCCGGGAACACGCGTTTTTCGTACAGGCGGCGATCAAGGTGGATTTCGCTGTTGCCGGTGCCCTTGAACTCTTCAAAAATCACCTCGTCCATGCGGCTGCCGGTGTCGATCAGCGCCGTGGCGATGATGGTGAGCGAACCGCCTTCTTCGATGTTGCGCGCCGCGCCGAAGAAGCGCTTGGGGCGGTGCAGCGCGTTGGCGTCCACACCACCCGAGAGCACCTTGCCGGATGAGGGCACTACGTTGTTGTAGGCGCGGGCCAGGCGGGTGATCGAATCCAGCAAAATCACCACGTCTTTTTTCAGCTCGACCAGGCGCTTGGCACGCTCGATCACCATCTCGGCCACATGCACGTGGCGTGTGGCGGGTTCGTCAAATGTCGAGGCAATGACTTCGCCCTTGACCGAACGCTGCATTTCGGTGACCTCTTCGGGGCGCTCATCGACCAGCAGCACCATCATGTGGCTGTCGGGGTAGTTGGTGGTGATGCTGTGCGCCATGTGCTGCATCATCACCGTTTTGCCGCTCTTGGGCGGCGCCACCAGCAGCGCGCGCTGGCCTTTGCCGATGGGGGCGATGATGTCAATCACCCGGCCCGTAATGTTCTCTTCGCTCTTGATGTCGCGTTCGAGCTTCATCTGTTCCTTGGGGAACAGCGGCGTGAGGTTTTCGAACATCACCTTGTGCTTGTTCGATTCAGGCAAGTCGCCGTTGACCTTGTCGAGCTTGTTCAGCGCAAAGTAGCGCTCGCCATCTTTGGGCGTGCGCACCTCGCCTTCGATCATGTCGCCGGTATGCAGGTTGAAGCGGCGCACCTGGCTGGGGCTGATGTAGATGTCGTCGGTACTGGCGGTGTAGTTGCTGTCGGGGTTGCGCAAAAAGCCAAAGCCGTCGGGCAAGATTTCGAGTACGCCATCGGCAAACACCTGTTCGCCCATCTTGGCGCGCTTTTTGATGATGGCGCTCATCAGCTCCTGCTTGCGCATGCGGCCGGTGTTTTCGATTTCAAGCTCTTCGGCTTGCTTGAGCACTTCAGAGACGTGCAGAACCTTGAGTTCGTTCAGGTGCATGGTGGCAAAACCTTCCTGTGGGAAAGCAAAAAGAAAAAAGAAGAATGGAATCTTGCTGGGCCAGCGGGCACAAACCGCGTGCGCACTGGCGGCGCTCAAAAGCTGTCAAATGAAATGGGGGACAGATTGCAGCGGGGAGAAACCTGCGCATCGCCTGCGCTGAAGCCACATGGATTTTTTTGTGGGGCTTGGGCCAGACAGGCGGCGCTACCTTGAACTGTACGGAGCTTAAACAGCGCAGCCCCGCAAGATGGGCGTGATTATAGACAGGTTTTTTGTTCTTGTTTTGTGCCGTACCGGCAGGCTCTTACAATTTGCGTCTATGGCTTCCCTGATTGATATCCACCCCGTCAACCCCCAAGCCCGCAATGTCAAGCAAGCGGTGGCGCTGCTGGCCCGGGGCGAGGTGCTCGCCGCACCCACCGATTCCGGCTATGCGCTGATGTGTCACCTGGACGACAAAGCCGCCAGCGACCGCCTGCGCCAGTTGCGTGGCGTGGACGACAAGCACCATTTGACATTGCTGTGCCGTGACTTGAGCGAACTGTCGCACTATGCGCGGGTGGACAACCGCCAGTACCGCTTGCTCAAACAGGGCACGCCGGGGCCGTTTACCTTCATCCTCGAAGCCACCAAAGAACTGCCACGGCGCCTGAGCCACCCCTCGCGCAAGACCATTGGCCTGCGGGTGCCAGCGCATGCCGTCTTGCAGGCCATTCTTGAAGAACACGGCAGCGCCTTGCTGAGCACCACGCTGATCCTGCCCGGCGAAGATGCGCCGCTGTACGAAGCCGATGAAATTGAAACTGCACTGGGCCGCCAGTTGGCAGCCATTGTCGATGCGGGGCCGTGTGCACACATGCCGACGACCGTGGTTGATTTGACGGGCATGGACAAAGGCGGCGATGCCGTGCTGGTGCGCGAAGGAGCGGGTGACCCGGCAGTTCTGGGTTTGTAGCTGGGCCGATCAGGGCGAAATCTGCACGAAGATTTCGTTCGACTTGACCATACCCATTTCATACCGCGCCTGCTCTTCGACCGTGGCAAGGCCTTCTTTCAGGTCGCGAATTTCAGACCGCAGCCGGTCGATGTCGGCCTGGCGCTTTTCGTTCTCGGCCCGCAATTGCACCAGTTTTTGCTGCATGCCCGTGACTTCGTGCATGCTGCCGCGGCCCGTCCAGATCTGGTACTGCACCATGCCCAGCAGCAACAGCAAGACGAGCGGAACAACGTAGCGGGTGGAAGAAGACGCCATGTGGATGAAGTAAGCCTTACCGCAAATTGTAGAACGCCTTGCGTCCGGG
Source organism: Allobrachymonas sp. (assembly GCA_030538335.1). Classification (GTDB taxonomy): domain Bacteria; phylum Pseudomonadota; class Gammaproteobacteria; order Burkholderiales; family Burkholderiaceae_C; genus Brachymonas. Next base: position 13,118 of record JAUNUE010000028.1, read on the forward strand.
GTAAACCGCCATGTCGCCCAGGTCTTCTTCAATGCGCAGGAGCTGGTTGTACTTTGCCGTGCGGTCGGAACGTGACAACGAACCGGTCTTGATCTGCCCGGCGTTGGTGCCCACGGCGATATCGGCAATGGTGCTGTCTTCGGTCTCGCCCGAGCGGTGGCTGATGACGGCGGTGTAGCCCGCGCGCTTGGCCA
>JAUNUE010000295.1 GCA_030538335.1 Allobrachymonas sp.
AGCAGGTCTATGCCGCCCGCCGCCGCATGGGCATGCTGTTCCAGTTTGGCGCGCTGTTTACCGACATGAGTGTGTTCGACAACGTGGCGTTTCCACTGCGCGAGCACACCCGGCTGCCTGATGACATGGTGCGCGACATCGTGCTGATGAAGCTCAATGCAGTGGGGTTGCGCGGCGCGCGCGACCTGATGCCGAGCGAAATTTCCGGCGGCATGGCGCGGCGCGTGGCTTTGGCGCGTGCGATTGCGCTTGACCCGGAACTCGTCATGTACGACGAGCCGTTTGCAGGGCTCGATCCGATCTCGCTGGGAACGATTGCACGTTTGATCCGCGAACTGAACGACGCCCTGGGTCTGACCAGCATTCTGGTGTCGCACGACCTGGTGGAAACTTTCCAGATTGCCGACCACGTGGTGATTCTGGCCAATGGCAAGGTGGCAGCGCAGGGTACGCCTGAAGCAGTGCGCCAAAGCAGCGACCCGCTGATCCATCAGTTTGTGCACGCCCTGCCTGAAGGGCCGGTGCCGTTTCACTATCCGGGCGCAGCTTTGCAGGCTGATTTTGGCTTGCAAAATCATGGTGGGGTGCAGCCATGAGCAGCGCCTGGCATCCGGCCGAAATCGGTTATGCCGTGCGCCAGCAGGTGGTGCGGCTGGGCACGGGTGCGCGTCTGTTTGGCCGCCTGATCACCTCGTTTGGCAGTTGGCTGCGCCCCGGCCTGATCCGCGACCAAGTGTTCTTTCTGGGCAATTATTCGCTGTCGATCATTGCCGTATCGGGGCTGTTCGTCGGTTTTGTGCTGGGCCTGCAGGGCTATTACACGCTCAAAGGTTTTGGCTCGGCAGAGACGGTGGGCTTGCTGGTGGCGCTGAGCCTGCTGCGTGAATTGGGGCCGGTGGTTACGGGGCTGCTGTTTGCCGGGCGCGCGGGCACATCGCTTACGGCGGAGATCGGTTTGATGAAGGCGGGCGAGCAACTCACGGCCATGGAGATGATGGCGGTAGACCCGGTGTCGCGCATCCTTGCGCCGCGTTTCTGGGGCGGCGTGATTGCCATGCCCATACTCGCCGCCATTTTCAGCGCCGTAGGTATCATTGGGGGGTGGCTGGTGGCGGTCAAGCTCATCGGGCTGGATGCCGGTGCGTTCTGGAGCCAGATGCAGGCGGGTGTGGACGTGTGGAACGATGTTGCCAACGGCGTCGTCAAGAGCGTGGTGTTTGGCGTGGCGGTGACCTTTATCGCCTTGCTCGAAGGCTATGCGGCCCGCCCCACACCCGAAGGGGTCTCGCGCGCCACCACGCGCACGGTGGTGGTGGCTTCGCTTGCCGTGCTGGCGTTGGATTTTCTCCTGACGGCCATGATGTTCAGCGTTTGAATGGATAGGAAAAAGGAACAGGCGTATGCAACGCTCTAAATCAGATCTCTGGGTGGGCCTGTTTGTGCTGCTGGGCGCAGTGGCGCTGCTGTTCCTCGCCTTGCAGGCGGGCAACCTGCTGTCTTTGGCGCCGCGCTCGGGCTACCAGATTCGCGCGGTGTTCCAGGACATTGGCGGCCTGAAACCCAAGGCGGCTGTCAAAAGTTCGGGCGTGGTGGTCGGGCGTGTCAAGGCCATCGAATTTGACAACGAAACCTTCCAGGCCGTGGCCGTACTGGACATGGATGGTAAATACAAATTTCCATCTGACAGCACCCTCAAGATTCTT
>JAUNUE010000029.1:0-635 GCA_030538335.1 Allobrachymonas sp.
GCGGATCGACCGCAATCTCATCCATCAATCCTTGCACCGCCGCTTGCGGGCCTTCAATGCATTGCAGGAACGACTGCTGGCTCCAGGCCAGCAAACCCGTAATGCCCAACCGGTGGTTCTTGGCACGTGCGCGCTCTACCATTTGCGCCACTTCGACAGGCGTGATGGCCGGGTTGACATGGCTGCGGTAAGCAATACGGTACATAAAAATCCTGCGAAAAATAAATGGATGAAAAATCCCCTCATTGATGACGGGGTTCACGTTTTGGAGACAAGCCAGCAGCAGATCAGGCATTGTCCTACAAGGCGGCTTTTGTTTTCCGAGCAAAATCATCGGAAATCCATTAAATAGCACACTTGTATATATATTCAAACCTGTTTTATTGTTGGCCCAGTCGGTAGAGTGATGAAAATCTTCATCGTTGAAGACAACGAAATTATCCGCAAAAACCTGCAGGAAACCCTGCAGGAGTTGGCGGGGGCCAACTTCGTAGGGCATGCCAGCAACGAGGCGGATGCGGTACGGTGGCTCAACGACGCCCACAACGATTGGGATCTGGCCATTGTGGACCTGTTCCTTCTTGAAGGCAATGGCATGGGCGTGCTGCAGGCCTGCCAGCAGCGCACGAACGGCC
>JAUNUE010000029.1:645-13036 GCA_030538335.1 Allobrachymonas sp.
ACGGCCAACGCATGATTGTTGCCACCAATTACGCCACCGACGATGTGCGCACGCGTTGCGAGGAGCTGGGTGCCGACGCAGTGTTTGACAAATCGCGCCAGATCATGGACCTGGTCACCTACTGCCAGGAACTGGCCGGTATCACCTGACCCTGCCCCTGTGCTCAATCAATCAATTTGTTCTTGAGCGCGTAATAGGTCAAATCGCTGTTCGACGAAAGCGCCATTTTTTCCATCAGGCGCGAGCGGTAGGTGCTGACGGTTTTTACGCTCAGCGCCAGCGCTTCAGAAATTTCGGTGGCTGTTTTGCCTTTGGCCAACTGCAAAAACACCTGCATTTCCCGGTCTGACAACAACTCGTGCGGCAATTTTTCGCCCGGCGCATTGAGTTGCTGCGCCAGCAAATCGGCCACGCTGCGCGAAATGTAGCGCCGCCCGGCTGCAATGCTCCGCACCGCTTCGACAATTTCAGCCGGGTCGCAATCCTTGCTCAGGTAGCCGCTGGCGCCTTGGCGGATCAGGCTTACCGCGTATTGCTCGGCCGGGTAAGAGCTGAGAATCAGCACTCCCATGTCGGGCGCCTTGGCCAGCACCAGTGCCAGCACGTCCATGCCGCTCTTGTCGGGCATGGACAAATCCATGATCAGCACATCCAGCGCCTTTTCGCGTACCAGATCCACGGCCTCGCGTCCGTTGCTGGCTTCGCCGGCCACGCGCAAGTCGGTTTCTTCAGACAAAAACTGCCGCAAACCGGCCCGCACCATGGCGTGGTCGTCAACAATGCCAATTTCAATCATCGCCGTTTTCCATTGCTCGCTGGATTTTGTTTGTGTTTGTATCACCCTCCATCTTCCATATCTGATCGTGGAAAATGCCTGTGACTGCTGCATTATCCCCCTACTTTGCCGGAGACACACAGGATGCCCACGCCCCAACTTGCGCGCCGCCGACTGGTCAGGTCCGTCATCACCCCCCTGGTCTTGGGCTTGGGTCTGGCGGTTGCTGTGCTGCTGCTCAACGAAGTCAGCCAGTACCAGGCGCGGCGTGCATCCGCCCAAGTGGTGGAAAGCCTCAAGACCCGCCAGCAATTCAGTTCCCTGCGCCGCACCATCCTCGACGCCGAAACCGCGCAGCGCGGGTATATGTTGACCGGCAACCCCTCTTACCTGCAAGCGCATAAAGAAGCAGTTGACAAACTCGGCCCCATCGTAGACCGCCTGCGCGACGCGTACAGCCGCAACGACAAAGCCGCACCCGAAGCTTTCACACTCCTGGCGCGCCACATCCAGCGCAAGATTGCCGAAATGGAAATCGGCATCCGCCTGCGGCGCGACGGCGGCGACAGCACCGCCTGGCAGGGGGTATTGCAAAGCGAAATGGGCAAGGAGCTGATGGATGCCATCAACGACGAAATCGAAACGCTGATTGGCGACCTGGAATCCACCTACCAGAATGCTGACGCGCGGTTGAAACGGGCGCTGAGCGTGTCACGGCTGAGTGTTCTGCTGCTGACGGTTGTGGCCGCGGTGGCCTTCATCATCCACCTGTTCCGCAATGAGCAGCATGTAAGAAAAGAGATTGCCCTGCAAAAAGACCTGAAGGACGAGCGCGACCAACTCGATGAACAGGTACGCAAACGCACGGCTGCGCTGCGCAACCTGGCCACCCATTTGCAAAACGTGCAGGAAACCGAACGCAGCCACCTGGCCCGCGAACTGCATGACGAACTCGGCTCCATGCTCACCGCGGCCAAGCTCGATACGGCACGGCTGGGCAAGATGCTGCCACCCGAAAACAAGGACGCTTCCACCCGCCTGCAGCACCTCAACAGCACCATTGACCAGGTCATTGCCATCAAGCGCCGCATCATCGAAGACTTGCGCCCTTCTTCTCTGCAGCATCTGGGCCTGGTCAACGCGCTGGAGCACATGACCCAGGAATTTGCGCAGCGCAGCGGCATTGCAGTAACACACGCGCTGCAAAAAGTGGAACTGGGTGAGGACGCACAGCTCACCCTTTACCGCGTGGTGCAAGAGGCGCTGACCAACATCGCCAAATATGCGCAAGCCACGCAAGTCCACCTGCAACTGCAGCCCCTGCCACCAGATGCCCACCACCCCACACCCACCGCCGAGCTTCGGGTTGAAGACAACGGCAAAGGCTTTGACGTGGACAAAACCCAGATCAACAAACATGGCCTGATGGGCATGCGCCACCGCATCGAAGCCATAGAGGGCACGCTTGATTTGCACTCGCAACCGGGGCAAGGCACCCACATCACTGCGCGCTTGCCACTGGAAACAGCGCCTGCGCTGCCAGGCGCCTGAGACGCCTGAGACGCCTGCTTCACAAACTCTGCGTCGAATCAAAAAACACTGCGGCGGCGCCATGCCGCTTGTAGGACATCTCTGACGCCATCCCTCTTTCTTGTCTGATACGCAAGCGCCCACGGTGCGCCTACGATTGCACCATGCAATGCGAAGAACACTTGGCACCTGTCGCAAGACATCTCCAGGCGCAAGGCATTACCCATCCATTTGTTGTTATCACTGATCAGGAGGCTTGAATGTTGCTGCACACATCTATCGCATCTTTGTTGGTGGCAATGATCGCCTCGGTTTTCAGCTTTGGCGGCCTGGCAACCCAGTCCAGCGACATTGCCCACCTCGTGTTTTTTGTCTTTTTCGTGATGGGAAGCGTGACCTTCTTCATCGACACCGTAAAAAACGCCTGATTGCCGTAACAGCAAAATCACTTTTCAAGGAGCCATTGACATGTCCATCGAAAAAACCATTGACCAGACCGTAGACAAGGTGCAAGACACTTCCGAACAAGCTGCCAAAACCGCATCACGTCTTTTTGACGACGCCAAGGCCAGCACCCAAAAGATCCTCGGCAAAGCCGAAGACATGGCCAAAAGTGCGGGCAAGTCGCTCAACGACCAGCTCACACCCGCCTACGACCAGGCCCGCACCTATGTCAGCGAAAAACCCGTGCAGTCGGTAGCCATGGCTGCCGCCGCCGGTGCCGCGTTGGCCGCTGCCTTTACCTTGGCCAGAAAATATTCCCGCTAAAAAACATAAACCCCTTGCCTGTGCAAAGCAGGCCATTCAACGCCGACTTGTATTGCAGGTCGGCGTTTTTTTAGCCAAGCCCAAAAATAGTTGGACACCGTTCGCTCTGATGTATCGAAGGGCAAGAGGTTTTATATAAGAGCCTGTTTACGATCTCCCCGCAGGATGCGCACAGAGCCAAAACCGCGTCATTGCGAGGAGCGCAAAGCGCGACGCGGCAATCTTTTGGCATCGCCAGGAAACAAGCAGATTGCCACGCCGTCTGCGGTTTGCGCCTTGCCTGGCGGCTTTTTGTGAAGCGTAACGCACCTCACGCGGAGATCGTGAACAGGCTCTAAGGCTTCGGTACCTCAACCCGAACGGATCAGGCAGAAAGGGGCAAATTCGGAATGACTATCTCGCAAAAAACGGGCTGCCTGATCCGCTTTTTGCCATGCCGTGCACCCACTGTGCCCGTGATTTTTCAAGCTGTTTTCCAGCACCAAAAAAATGATGCGCATCCTACCCATGCACGCGGTTTTGTCCTACATATTTCCACCCCTCACGCTTTGACAATAGAACCCATAGACGGCACACATGCTGGTCTTGCACAAAGCACCCAAAGGTGAATTGGGCAACCCGAACATGGTGTCGCTATACCGCAAGGTTCGTGTTTGATTTCATTTTTTCACAGGAGGCTTCTATGGGACTCATCGTATGGCTTTTGATTGGTGGTTTTGTCGGCTGGATTGCCAGCCTGATCATGAAAACCGATGCCCAGCAAGGCTGGATTCTGAACGTGATCGTGGGTATCGTCGGTGCCATGATTGCCGGATTCTTCGGCGCAGGCAACATCAATGGCGGCATCAGCGTCATTTCGATTGCGGCATCTGTCCTCGGCGCTGTTGCGCTGCTGGCCGTAGTCAAACTGGTACGTCGCGCAACCTGATGGGGCGAACGATCACCACAACAAAAAACCCGGCATTGCCGGGTTTTTTGTTGTCTGCACAAGCGCGCTCAAGCAGAAAACACCGTGCGTGCGCCATCGAAGCGCATCTGGTAGTACGACATTCCCAGATTGGCCGTAGAAACCACCTTGCCGCTGGAGGGGGCGTGCACAAACTGCCGTTCGCCAATATAGATGCCCATATGCGAGAACGACGCACCCGAGGTGTTGAAAAACACCAGGTCGCCGCGCTGCAACATCTCGGCGCCAATCGGGCGGCTGGCTTGCGCCCATTGCACCGCGCTGCGCGGCAAGGCACGGCCTGCAAAACTGCTGAACACGTATTGCACCAGACCGCTGCAGTCAAAGCCGGTATCAAGCGTGCTGCCCCCGTAGCGGTAGGGGGCGTTGAGCGCCAGCATGGCGCGCGCCACCGCCTCTTCGCGCAACCACGGGTCGAGTTGCACCGGCTGCCGCACCGCCACTTCAGGCACGGGGCGGGAATTACCGGCAACGCTGCCCTGGCGAACGCCGCCGCTGCGCACGCGCCCGGCTGATGCCGCTTTGCGGGGTGGCGCCCCGCAACCTGCCAAGGCCAGCATGGAACTGCCTGCCACCGCCAGCCCCAAGCCCTGCAAAAACTGCCGCCGGGGCAGCGCCTGCAAGTTGGCGCGGTTATCTTCAGAAAAATCAGAGATATTCATCAGAACCAGTTAATTTATTTGGATATTCTTGTTTTTATCACACCTTGCAACATCTGCCAAGCGTGTTGTGCCCAAGGGGCTTGCCAAATGTGGCAAATAGGCCGCAGCATGGGCACTTTGTGGATCCGCTTCCTCTGTAGAACCGGCTATTGCAAAAAACCGGGGCGGCTGGTACGGTGCAGCCTGCCTATCTACGCACCATCCATCATGAACCCACTGCTGATCCTCCAACCTGTTGCCGCCCTGTTCCTGCTGACAGGACTGGTCTGGTTCTTCATGTACGCCCGCAGGCTTGCTTACCTTACGCGCCATGGCATTGACCCGCAAGCCTTGGTCACGCCAGAGCAGTTGAACGCCACCCTGCCCGCAAATATCAACAGTGCATCGAACAATCTGAAAAACCTGTTCGAACTGCCTGTGCTGTTTTATGCCTTGTGCGGTTTGTTGTTTGCCATGCAAAAGGTGGACGCGGCTTTTCTCTACGCGGCTTGGGCGTTTGTAGCGCTGCGCGCTGTGCACAGTTTCATCCACTGCACGGTCAATATTGTGAAATTCCGGTTTGCCGCCTATTTGCTGTCAAGCATGGCGTTGTGGTTCATGGTGGCGCGGTTTATCTGGCTGGTGTCATGAGCAAGACAAGCGCTCGATAGAATGGCGGGCATGTTTGTCCACCTGCGCCTGCATTCCGAATTTTCTGTGGTCGATGGCACGGTGCGCATCGACGAAGCCGTGGCTGCTGCCGCGCAGCACCAGCAGCCCGCGCTGGCGCTGACCGACCTGAACAACCTGTTTGGCGCCGTCAAGTTCTACCGCGCTGCGCACAAAGCCGGGGTGCAGCCCATCATCGGCGCCGAGGTGCTGGTCGAAGACCTGCTGCCACCCGCCAAAGACCGCGCCCTGCCCCGTTTGTTGCTGCTGGCGCAAAACCAGCAAGGCTATCTGAACCTGTGTGAACTGCTCACGCGCGGCTGGCTGGCGGTGGAAAACAAACCGCAAGCCACGATCCCATGGCGCTGGCTGCAGGAACTGGGTGAAGGGCTGATCGTGCTCTCGGGCGCGCAGGCCGGGCCTTTGGGCGCAGCTTTGCTGGCAGGCGACCAGGCACAGGCGCATGAGGTGGCCTTGCAGTGTGTGGCGGCTTTTCCCAACCGCTTTTACCTGGAGTTGCAACGCGCCGGGCGCAGCAGCGACGAGCCGTATATTGCGGCCGCCATGGCCTTGGCGCAGCGCATGCAGTTGCCGGTGGTGGCCACGCACCCGGTGCAGTTTCTGGAGGCAGAAGGGTTTGAAGCGCACGAGGCGCGCATCTGCATTGCCGAAGGCGAAATCCTGGGCAACCAGCGCCGCCCGCGCCGCTTTACGCACCAGCAGTATTTTCACAGCAGCGAACAGATGCAGGCGCTGTTTGCCGACATTCCTTCGGCGCTGGCGAACACGGTCGAAATTGCCCGCCGTTGCCACCTCACGCTCGACCTGGGCAAGCCACAACTGCCGCACTACCCCACGCCCGACGGCTTGTCGATTGAGGACTACTTCCGCCAGTTGTCGCTTGAAGGGCTGGAGCAGCGTCTGGCGCAGTTGTATCCTGACAGCCAGCAACGCGAGCAGGAACGCCCGCGCTACCTTGAGCGGCTGGAATTTGAAATCGCCACCATCGTGAAGATGGGCTTTCCGGGCTACTTCCTCGTCGTGGCCGACTTCATCAACTGGGCCAAGAACCACGGCTGCCCCGTGGGGCCGGGGCGCGGCTCGGGCGCCGGTTCGTTGGTGGCTTATGCGCTCAAGATCACCGATCTCGATCCCCTCGCCTACGGCTTGCTGTTTGAGCGTTTCCTCAACCCCGAGCGGGTGAGCATGCCCGACTTCGACATCGACTTTTGCCAGGCCAACCGCGACCGCGTGATCGAGTATGTGAAGGGCAAATACGGCAAAGAGGCCGTAAGCCAGATCGTCACTTTCGGCACCATGGCCGCGCGCGCTGCCATTCGCGACGTGGGGCGCGTACTTGATCTTTCGTACAACTTCTGCGACGGCATCAGCAAGCTCGTGCCCAACAAGCCGGGCAAGCCCGTCACGCTGCAATACCCGCCTGCGAATCTCACCGAAGAAGAGAAAGAAAAATACGCCATTGCCGCCGAGCCGCAACTGGCCGAGCGCATTGCCAACGATGACGAAGTGAAGATGCTGATCGAGCTGGCGCAGCAGCTCGAAGGCCTGACGCGCAACATCGGCATGCACGCGGGCGGCGTGCTCATCGCCCCCAACAAGCTTACCGATTTTTGTCCGCTGTACCAGCAACCCGGCAGCGAAGCAGCGGTGAGCCAGTTTGACAAGGACGATGTGGAAGCAGCGGGCCTGGTCAAGTTTGACTTTCTGGGCCTGGCCACACTCACCATCATGGAACTGGCCCGCGACCTGATCCGCGCGCGCCACAAGGGGCAGGAAAACTTCTCGTTCGACGACATACCGCTCGACGACAAGCCCACGTTCAAGCTGTTCCAGAACGGACAGACCGAGGCCGTGTTCCAGTTTGAAAGCGGCGGCATGCAGCGCATGCTGTGCGAGGCGCTGCCCACGCGCTTTGAAGACCTGATCGCGCTCAACGCCATGTATCGGCCGGGGCCGATGGAGAACATTCCGAGCTTTGTCGCGCGCAAACATGGCCGCGAAGAAGTGAGCTACCCGCATCCGCTGCTCGAAGGCATCCTCGGCGAAACCTACGGCGTGATGGTGTACCAGGAGCAGGTGATGCTGGCCGCACAGATCGTGGGCGGCTACACACTCGGCGGCGCCGACCTGCTGCGCCGCGCCATGGGCAAGAAAAAGCCCGAAGAGATGGCACAGCACCGCGGTCTGTTTGCCGCAGGCGCTGCAGAAAAAGGCATCAGCGCGCAGCAGGCCAGCGACATTTTCGACCTGATGGAAAAATTCGCGGGCTACGGCTTCAACAAGTCGCACGCCGCCGCCTACTCACTGCTGGCCTACCAGACGGCGTGGCTCAAGGTGCACTACACGGCTGAGTTTTTCTGCGCCAACATGACGGTAGAACTCGACAACACCGACAAGCTCAAGGTGCTGGCCGAAGACGCACGCGCCATGGGCATGCAGTTCGAGTTGCCCGACATCAACCGCAGCGGCTACCGTTTCGAGCCGGTGAGCAACCAGGTGATTCGCTACGGCCTAGGTGCCATCAAGGGCACGGGCGAAAACGCCATCGACGCCATCATCCAGGCGCGCAACGAAGGCGGTGCCTTCTCCAGCCTGTTTGATTTTTGCAACCGTGTGGATCGTAGCAAGCTCAACAAGCGCACGGTAGAAGCGCTGGTCAAGGCAGGCGCGTTTGACAGCATCCACCGCAACCGCGCCGCACTGCTGGCGAGCATCGACCTGGCGTTTGACTACGCCCTGGCGCAGGAGGCCAACGCCAACCAGGGCGGCCTGTTCGACATGGCGGACGACGGCCACGGCAGCAGCACGCAAGAGCCTGATCTGGTCGCCACCACGCCGTGGGACATCAAGGAGCGGCTGCTGCAGGAAAAAACCGCCGTAGGCTTTTTCCTCTCGGGCCACCTGTTCGACGCCTGCGCCGAAGAAGTGCGCCGTTTTGTGCGCACCCCCCTGGCCGAACTCGAAGACAGCCGCGAGCCGCAACTGCTGGCGGGCATTGTGTCTGACCTGCGCTTCATCAACGGCAACCGGGGTCGGCTCGCGCTGTTCCGGCTTGAAGATGGCAGCGCGGTGTACGAGGCCAGTTGCGACGAAGCCGTGTTTGCCGGCAGCACCTTGTTGAAGGAAGACGCCCTGTTGATCGCCCAGTGCCGCGTGCAGTTTGACCGCTTCAGCAGCGCACTGCGCGTGAACGTGCTGCACATGATGGATCTGGCCACCGCACGCTGCCGCTACGGCAAATACCTGCTCGCACACGTTGGCCCCCTGGCTGCAGGCGATACCGGCCCCGCCATTGGGCGCATCTTTGCCGACCATCCGCCGCAAAAAGAAACCACCGACAGCGGCGATGTGCTGGTGCGCGGCCTGACCGTGCGCCTGAACGCAACCATCCACGGCCCCGACGGCGATGTGCTGCAAGGCATGCTTCCGCTGGACGACACGCACCGCTTCTACCCCTCAGACGCAGCGCTGGCAAGCTGGGTGGCGCTGCTGCCGCAAGGCGAAGTGGGCGTGGTCTACGACGCCGCCCGCGGCAACTGATTTTTACAGCGACAGGCGGTACCCCACCCCTGATTCGGTCAACAGGTGCTGCGGTCGTGCAGGGTCATCTTCCAGCTTGCGCCTTAGATTGGCCATGTACACGCGCAGGTAATGCGCCTGGTCGGTATGGTTTGGCCCCCAGACTTCGTTGAGCAACTGCTGCTGCGTAAGCACGCGCCCGGCATGGGCGGCCAGATGCGCCAGCAGGCGGTATTCGATGGGTGTGAGGTGCACCGCCTCGCCATGGCGCAGCACCTGGCGGCGCGCCAGGTCGATCTCGACCGCGCCAAAGTGCAGCACCGGCGTGGCATCTGCCGCACGCTGGTGGCGGCGCAGTAAGGCACGCACGCGCGCCAGCAACTCGGGCACGCCAAACGGTTTGGTCAGGTAATCGTCGGCGCCCATATCCAGCGCACGCACCTTGTTGGCCTCGTCGCTGCGCGCCGACAGAATCAGCACCGGCACGCTGGCCCAGCCACGCAACTCCTGCACCAGTTGCACGCCATCGCCATCGGGCAGGCCCAAATCGAGAATGACCAGATCGGGCTGGCGGCTGGCGGCCTCGATCAGGCCGCGTTGCAGCGTGGCCGCCTCCCACACATGGCAGCCTTCGCTTTCGAGTGCGCTGCGCACAAAGCGGCGGATATGCGGCTCGTCTTCCACCAGCAACACCACGGGCGATGGGCTGTGCGGCGCGGTGGCATTGGTCATGGCAGCAGCTCCCTGGGCATGGCTGGTGGTTGGCCGAGCGGCAAGGTGAAGACAAAGCACACCCCTGTGCCGCCTTCGCCGCGCTCGGCCCAGACGCGCCCTTTGTGCGCCTCGACAATGGCGCGCACGATCGACAGGCCCAGTCCCACGCCCGAAATGGCCGACTCTTCCTGGCCGCGGGTGAATTTGTCGAAGACGCGCTTTTCCATGCCCGCAGGCAGGCCAGCGCCGTTGTCGCATACGCGGATGTGCATGTCTTTGCCTTGTGGATGCGCGCCCATGGTAATGCGGCTGCCTGCCAGTGTGTATTTGGCCGCATTTTCCAGCAGATTGACCAGCACGCGCTCGATCAGCACCGCATCAAATTCCACCAGTGGCAAATCGGGGGGCAACTCTACGCGCACCTCGTGCTGCGCCAGCATGCCGGCACGGGCGCGCAAGGCCGTGCCGACCACCTCTTCCAGCGGTTGCCATTCCTTGTGCAGTTTGACGGTACCCGCCTGCAAGCGCGCCATGTCGAGCAGGTTGTGCACCAGCGCCGTGGTGCGCAGCGCCTCTTCGCGAATCGCCTGCGCCAGCCCGGCATGTGGCTCTTGCAAACGCGGTTGCTGCAGCGTAAGCGCATCGGCCAGCCCGACCAGCGCCGTCAGCGGCGTGCGCAAATCGTGCGACAGCGCCGCCAGCAGGTTGTTGCGCAACTGCTCCGACTCCATCTGCAGCAGCGCCTGCTGGGCCACTTCGATGTAGTGCAGGCGCTCCAGCGCAATCGCCACCAGCGACGCACCGGCCTGCAGCAGGCGCTCCTGCTCGGGCGTGGGCAACCACGATGCCTGCCGCGGCTGGATGGCCAGGATGCCGCGGGTGCGCATCGGCGCTTTCAAGGGCAGATAGAGCACGGGCGCCAGCGGCAAGGTATCGGTCGACAAACCGGCAGGCGCGGCATGGTCTATCGCCCACTGGGCCAGCGCCATATCAAGCTGCACGCCCTGCGGGGTTTGCGGGGGCGGCGGCAGCTTGTCGCCCATGCCCAGCGGCAACAGCACCGCTTCGGCCTGGAAGCCTTGTTGCACAAAGGTGCGCACCGCCTCTTCGGTCTGTTCGACCGACAGCACCGCCGACAGGTCGCGCGCCATCTGGTACAGCAGCCGTGTGCGCCGCTCGCGCCCGTGCGCGGCATCGCGCTGCAGCCGCAAGCTCGACGTGAGGTGCGCCGTGATCACCGCCACGCCCAACATCACGGCAAAGGTCAGCAGGTATTGCAGGTCTGCCACCGCAAACGTCAGGTGGGGCTGCACAAAAAAGAAATCAAAGGCCAGCACCGCCAGCACCGAGCCCACGATGGCCGGGTTGCGGCCATAGCGGAACGCCACCAGCACCGTGGCCAGCAGGTACAGCATGACGATATTGACCTGCGCCAGGATGCCATGCAGCGCGCTGGAAAGCAGCGTAACAGCCAGCACCGCCAACACCGCTGCGCCATAGCGACGCCACTGGATCGGCAGCTTGTCTTGCGGCGTGCTGGCGGGCTTTTCGCCATCCACCCCGGCATTGGCCAGTTGCACAATGTCGAGGTCGGGTGCCCGCGCCAGCAGGCGTTGCCCCAGGTTGGGCCGCAGGCGCGGCCACCAGGGCCGGGCCTTTTCGCGCCCGATCAACACCTTGCCCAGGTTGTTGTTGCGGGCGTAGCCGATGATGGCTTCCACGCTGTCGTCGGCCATCTGGTTGGCCGTTTGCGCGCCCAGCTCCTGCGCCAGTTGCAGCGCCTTCAGCGCCTGCCGGCGCTCGGCATCGGGCAGGCGTTGCAGGCGCGGTGTTTCCACATACAGCGCATGCCAGGGCACATCGAGTTGCACCGCCAGCCGCGCGGCGCTGCGCACCAGACGCTCGGCACCGCTGCCGGGGCGTATGCACACCAGCAGCGATTCGCGCATGGGCCACACCATGCCCACCGACTGCTCCTTGCGCCAGGCCTGCACGTCTTCGTCCACACGGTCTGCCGTGCGGCGCAAAGACAGTTCGCGCAAAGCCATGAGGTTGCCCTTGCGGAAAAAATTCTGCATGGCGCGTTCGGCCTGCTGCGGCACATAGACCTTGCCCGCCTTGAGCCGCGCCAGCAATTCGTCGGGCGGCAAATCGACCAGCACCACTTCGTCGGCTGCGTCAAACACGTGGTCAGGCACGGTTTCCCACACGCGCGCGCCGGTGATGCGCCCCACCACGTCGTTCAAACTTTCGAGGTGCTGCACATTGATGGTGGTGTAGATGTCGATGCCTTCGGCGAGCAGCTCCTCCACATCCTGCCAGCGCTTGGGGTGGCGGCTGCCCGGTGCATTGCTGTGCGCCAGCTCATCCACCAGCAGCAGTTGCGGGCGGCGCTGCAAGGCAGCATCCAGATCAAACTCGGCATAGCTGCGGCCCTGGTGCTGCATCTGGCGCAACGGCAGGCGCTCCAGCCCGTCGAGCAGCCCCGCCGTTTCAGAGCGGTTATGCGTTTCGACCAGGCCCACCACCGCGTCCACACCCAGCGTCTGTTGCTGGCGCGCGGCCTGCAGCATGGCGTAGGTTTTGCCTACGCCGGGGCTGGCGCCAAAAAAGATCTTCAGCTTGCCGCGGGCGGCCTTGCGCTCTTCTGCCTCGACCTGTTCGAGCAGTGCATCGGGGTCGGGGCGTTGGTCGTCATCGGTTGGCATGGTGTTTCATGCAATCTCATTTCAAGGCTTGCCTGCATCCAGCGCCAGATTCAACTGCAGCACATTCACGCGGGGTTCG
>JAUNUE010000296.1 GCA_030538335.1 Allobrachymonas sp.
ACAGGTTTGCCTGCCGCGTTGGCCGCGCGAATGGTGCCCGCCAGCAGTTGCAGCACGCCGGGATGCAGCGGGTCGTACAGGTGCGCCACCGATTCATCGGCGCGGTCAATCGCCAGCGTGTACTGGATCAGGTCGTTGGTGCCGATGGAGAGAAAGTCGAAGTACTGCAGAAAAATCGGTGTGATCAGGGCAGCCGCAGGCACCTCGATCATGGCGCCTACCTTTACCTTGCCATAGGCCGCGCCCCGCGCATCAAGCTGCTCGCGCGCGGTGGCAAGCATTTCGAAGGTCTGGTGAATTTCGCCCACGTGCGCGAGCATGGGCACGAGGATGTGCACCGGGCCGTGCGCTGCTGCGCGCAGCACGGCGCGCAACTGGGTGAGGAACATGGCCGGTTCGGCCAGGCACCAGCGAATGGCGCGCAAACCCAACGCCGGGTTGGTATGCGCTGCGCCGCTGGCGTTTTCGTCCAGCGGCTTGTCGGCCCCCACGTCGATGGTGCGAATGGTCAAAGGCCAGCCGCGCATGCCCTTGAGCGCCTTGAGGTAGGCCTGGTACTGCTCTTCTTCATCGGGCAGTTGCTGCTTGCGCCCCATGAACAGGAATTCGCTGCGGAACAGCCCCACGCCGATGGCACCTGCAGCCAGCGCAGCCGGGGTGTCTTCGGGCAGCTCGATGTTGGCGAGCAACTCCACCTTCTGCCCGTCGAGCGTGACGGCGGGCGTGTGCAGCAGGCGATCGAGCCGCGAACGGTTGAGCACGTCCTGCCGCTGGCGGAAGCGGTATTCGTCGAGCGCCATGGGCGGCGGGTTGACCAGCAGCACGCCCGCATCGCCATCCACAATCACCCAATCGTCATCCTGAACCAACTGGCTGGCGCTGCGTGCGCCCACCACGGCAGGAATGCTCATGCTGCGCGCCACAATGGCCGTGTGGCTGTTCTTGCCGCCCACATCGGTGACAAAACCGCTGAACACGCTTTGGCGAAAATGCAGCATGTCGGCAGGCGACAGGTCGTGCGCCACCAGCACCAGCGGGGCATCGTGCGCGCCATCGGCCTGCAGACCTTCTTCTGCATGGGCGTGGCGTGCATTGGCCTGCTGCTTGTCAAGGGGCGACTGCCTGCCCTGCAGCCGCTTGATGATGCGCTCGATGACCTGCTCCAGGTCGGCCTTGCGCTCACGCAGATAGGGGTCGTCCATCTCGTCGAACTGGCGCGCCAGTTTCTCAAACTGGTTCGACAGCGCCCAGCCCGCGTTGTACAGACGATCGGCGATCCAGTGGCGCACGCCATGGAACATGTCTTCGTCCTGCAACAGCATCAGGTGGACGTCTAGCAGTGCGGGCAATTCGTTGGGCGCGTCTTTGGGCAGGTTGGCGAGCATCTGCTGCACCTCCTGGATGGCGGCATCACGCGCCTGCATCACGCGGGCAATTTCGGCCTCGACCTCCTCAAGCGCGATGAAGTAATGCTCCACCTCGGCACGGCTCGACGCAATGACCACCGCGCGGCCAATGGCTACGCTGCGTCCAACGCCTATACCGTGCAGGGAGATGGTCATGGCCGTATTTTCAGGGTGTGCTTTTGGGCGGCGTCATTCGCCTTCGCCAAACTTGTTCTCGAACAGTTCTACCAGGGCCGTCATGGCCTCTTGTTCCTGCTCGCCGTTGGTTTCCAGCACCAC
>JAUNUE010000297.1 GCA_030538335.1 Allobrachymonas sp.
ATACCGGCCTGTCACGCCGGGGGTCGCGGGTTCGAGTCCCGTCCACTCCGCCAATGGATTTGAAAAGGGTTAGCGATTTCGCTAACCCTTTTTCTTTTGGAAGCTGCCGCAAAGATAACAACACGCGGCAGCAGGGGCAAAAACCCCCACTTTTACCCCTGTTTTTACTTCGCCTGCACGGCCACCCAGCGGCCCTGCTTCACGGTCATCATCACACGCGCACGTTGGTCCATGCCGTTGTGGTTCTGCGGGCTCATGGTGAACACGCCCTGCGTGCCTGCCACTTCTCTGGATTGTTCCAGCGCATCGCGCAAGGCGCTGCGGAATTCTGCCGTGCCCGGTTGGGCTTTTTTCAACGCCAGCGGAACCGCCTTTTGCAGCAACAGACCTGCATCCCAGACATTGGCGCCAAAGGTTGAAGCGCTGCCTTTGCCAAACTTGGCCTCGTATTGTTTGATGTAGTTCTGCGCCACCGCCTTGATCGGGTTGCTGGCAGGCAGATCGCCCACTACGAGCATGGGGCCGCCGACCATCAGCGTGCCTTCTACCGCCTTGCCGCCCACGCGGATGAAGTCGTTGGTGGCTACGCCATGGGTCTGGTAGATCGGGCCTTTGTAGCCTTTATCGAGCAAGGTGCTTTGCGGCAGCACGGCGGGCGCGCCCGTTGCGGCAATGAAGACAGCATCGGGCCGGGCGGCCATCAGCTTGAGGACTTGGCCCGTCACCGACTGGTCGGTGCGGCCATAGCGTTCGCTGCCGGCAATGCGGATGCCTGCCTTGCCCGCCAGGCCGCTGAACACTTTGAACCAGTTTTCACCATAAGAGTCGCTGAAGCCGATAAAGCCCACGCTCTTGATGTTTTTGGAGCGCATGTGGGCAATCAGGCCTTCAGCGATCAGGTCATCGTTTTGCGTGGTTTTGAACACCCATTTGCGCTTGGCATCCATCGGTTCAATCACATTGGAAGAACCCACGGTAGTGATCAGCGGCGTTTTCGCTTCGGCCACAAAATCAAGCATCGCCAGCGCTGCCGGTGTGATCGAGGGGCCAATCAGGGCATCGACCTTGTGTTCGCTCAGCAGCTTCTTGAGGTGGGTGACGGCCTGCGTCGGGTCGGAAGCATCGTTCAAGATCACATAGCGCACATTTTGCGTGCCGATTTTGGCGGGCAGCAAGGTGGCTGTGTTCTTTTGCGGAATGCCGATCTGGGCGGCAGGCCCGGTGGCCGAGTTGATCACGCCCACGGTGATGTCTGCCCAGGCGTTGCTGGCCATGGCCAGACCAGAAGCGAAAAGGGCCGCGCACAAACGGGCACGGAACAGGGTAGGTACTTGCATGGGGAATCCTTGAAAGCAAAACAGTGTGCCCTGCATTATCGCCAAATCACTCCCCGCACAAGGCTCAAGAGCAATAGCAGATTTTTGATTTACCTGTGCGCCGCCCTTGCTTCCGTCAGGGATTACCATAGGTGGCGAATCCAGACCCCAACAGCGCCCTGCCTGCGGTCTGGATTTTTTCAACAAGATCCGCAGCGCTGTTGTGCCGATGTTTTTCAGCCGGGCGAGGGCTGAAGTGCAATGGCAGCGCCCGTTGGACAAATACTTTTAGGGGAAATTTTCATGAGCCAGTATTCCATTGCCGTAGTCGTCGGCAGCCTGCGCAAGGATTCCATCAACCGCCA
>JAUNUE010000298.1 GCA_030538335.1 Allobrachymonas sp.
CCATCTCCCGGCAGATAGGCCACAAGTTTGGCAAGAGCATGGTCAGCAAGTGGGAAGCCGATGCCACGATCAACCCCAACAATGCCGCGTTGCTCGCAATGTCTGCAATTACAGGCTTTGCCGCAAAATGGCTGATCAGCGGCAACGGCCCCAAGATGGCGGCGGATTCGGCTGAGAAAACCCTGTCCCAGGCTGCCATGGCCAGGGCACTGCGCATCGTGCTGCCCGATGCCCCTGCTGGTGCCGACGTGGCCCTTGCCACCGTGTACGACATCATCGTGGACGCGCAAGACGACATCTCCGACGCCGTGCTGATCCGCACCGCGCAAGCATTTTTGGGCAATCGCTAGGTCGATTGAAAAAAACGCTTGACACCCCGTTTTGTTGCCTGTAGGTTTCCTATCGTCACCTTTTCGGGAAACCTAACATGGCGCAGCAGCAGGACTATCGCATCCGTGCCAGTTCCTTCGGGGAACTGTTCGACTGCGCCCTGCGTTGGGAAGCCAAGTACCTGCGCCACCGCTCCCTGCCCAACAGCCCGCGTGCCCTGATCGGCACCGGGGTGCATGCAGGCACTGCGGTGTTCGACCTGGCCCGCGCCGCTGGCGGCAGCCCCATCAGCGCCGACGATGCCGCAGGCGTGGCCCTGGACGCCATCACCGAACGCATCAAGGCCGAGGGCGTGCGCTGGGTGCAAAGCGAGCCAGACCAGAAGCTGGTGGAAACCACCGCCCTGCGCGTGACCACGGTGTATTGCCAGTCGGTCAGCCCCCTGTACGAGTGGGAGGCGGTGGAACTGGAAACCAAGCCGCTGGCCATCGACTGCGGCGGCGGCATGACCATCACCCTCACCGGCACACTGGATCGTGCCCGCATCCGTGCAGGCAGCCACGGCATCACCGACCTGAAAACGGGACGCGCCGCCGTTGCCGCTGGCCGCGCCGTCACCAAGAAGCACCGCCCGCAGTTGGGCACCTATGAACTGCTGTACGAGCACAGCACCGGCAACGCCATCGCCGCGCCCGGTGAAATCCTCGGCATCAACACCAGCGGCAGCTTCGCCCACGGCACCGCCGACGTGCATGGGGCCAAGGCCTTGCTGACCGGCACCGAAGAACACCCCGGCCTGATCGAACTGGCAGCGGCCACATTCCGTACCGGCCTGTTCCACCCCAACCCCCAATCCACCCTCTGCGATGCCAGGTACTGCCCCAACTACCTGCGTTGCCCCTATTCGGAGAAGTGAGCATGTCCAGCACCGCCGCCACCTTGGAATCCCTGCGAGGCCGCACACCGGCCCCGGCCACCGCGCAGCCCAAGTCGCTGAGCCAGATCCACCAGATGCCCAAAGACCGCCAGGCTGCCGCCATGATCGAGGCCTTCAAGGGCCAGATCGCCGCCGCGCTGCCCGCGCACCTGTCCGCCGACCGCATGGCCCGCGTTGCCCTCACCGCCATGCGCCAGAACCCGGCCCTGCTGGACTGCGACCCCACCAGCGTGTTCGCCTCGGTACTGCTGGCCGCGCAGCTGGGCTTGGAAATCGGCGTGGACGGCCAGGCCTACCTGGTGCCCTACAAGGGCAAGTGCACCTTCGTGCCCGGCTGGAAGGGCTATGTGGAAATGGTCAACCGTGCGGGCCGTGCCAGCATCTGGACGGGAGCCGTGTTCAAGGGTG
>JAUNUE010000299.1 GCA_030538335.1 Allobrachymonas sp.
ACCTTCAACCAGGCT
Source organism: Allobrachymonas sp. (assembly GCA_030538335.1). Classification (GTDB taxonomy): domain Bacteria; phylum Pseudomonadota; class Gammaproteobacteria; order Burkholderiales; family Burkholderiaceae_C; genus Brachymonas. The sequence continues at coordinate 16 of JAUNUE010000299.1, forward strand.
GCAAAATCCATCTTCAGCGCCTTGGCCGCGATGGCGTTGGGCGGCGAACCCACCAGCGTGCCCATGCCGCCAATGCTGGCCGAGTATGCAATGCCCAGCAGGATGAAGGCCATGGTGTTGCGCTCGGTCTTTTTGTCCATATGACCGATGATGCCCATCGCCAGCGGCAGGATCATCGCAGCCGTGGCCGTATTGCTGATCCACATCGAAAGCGCGGCCGTTACGGCAAACAGCATGATCGACGCCATGCCCAAGTGCGCGCCCGTCAGCGACATGATCCAGAACGCAATCTTGCGGTCCAGCCGCTGCGAATGCAAGGCCGTAGCCAGTGCAAAACCACCAAAAAACAGGAAGATGATCGGATCGGCAAACGTGGCCAGCGCCTTGGTCGTGGTCATGTCGGGTATGCGCAGCAACACGGCTGCCACCGGCACGATCAACGCGGTGATGGTGACGTGAACCGCTTCGGTCAGCCACAACACCGCCACAAACGCCAGCAGCGCCAAGCCTTTGCGCGCGGCCTCTTCAAACGGCAGGAAGGCATACAGCGCCCAGCTCAGCAGCAGGGCTGCGGCCACGATGACCCATGAGATTTTGCTGCCGGTAAACGGCTCGCGCATTTCATCGCTGGCGTGCTCCAACGGGGGCGGAGCAGCATCTGGCAGATGATCGGAAGACGACTGGTTTTTCATGCGGTTTGTATCCAATTGCAAATCGGTGGATTATCGGCGTCTTGTGCGGCGCAACAAAACAAGGGAAAACCCTTGTCAGGTATTTGCTTTTTCTGACGGCTTGTGTACGGGTTGCCCCAAACTGCGCAGCACATCGCGCACGAGCAGGGCGCGATCCAGCGGCTTTTCGAGTGCGCGCTCGATGCGCAGTTTTTCGTTGCCCGCCAGCTTGATGTGCCGGTTTTTCTGGATCAGGTGGATGATAGCCATCGGGTCGATTGGCGGATTGGGCTTGAAGGTGATGGTAATGACGGTGGGCGCCGCTTCGACCTTTTGCACGCCGTAGGGTTGGCTCAGCACGCGCAGGCGGTGTACCTGGATCAGCGTTTCGGCCTGTGGTGGCAGTTTGCCGAAGCGGTCAACCAGCTCTTCGAGCAGGCCGTCGATGTGCGCGCTGGTTTTGGCGGTGGCGAGTTTTTTGTAGAAGCTCAGGCGCAGTTGCACGTCGCCGCAGTAATCATCAGGCAGCAGCGCCGGGGCGTGCAGGTTGATTTCAGTCGTGGCGTGCAGCGGCGAAAGCAGGTCTGGCTCCTTGCCCGCCTTGAGTTGCTTCACGGCCTCGGCCAGCATCTCGTTGTAGAGCTGAAAGCCAATCTCCATGATGTTGCCGCTCTGGTTTTCGCCCAGCACTTCGCCCGCGCCGCGAATTTCAAGATCGTGCATGGCGAGGTAAAAACCGCTGCCCAGTTCTTCCATCTGCTGGATGGCTTCGAGCCGCTGCGTGGCCTGCCGCGTCAGCCCTTCAATATCAGGCACCATCAGGTAAGCGTAGGCTTGGTGGTGGCTGCGGCCCACGCGGCCGCGCAACTGGTGCAGTTGCGCCAGGCCAAACTTGTCGGCGCGGCTCATGAGAATGGTGTTGGCCGTGGGCACGTCGATGCCGGTTTCGATGATGGTCGAGCACAGCAGCAGGTTGTA
>JAUNUE010000300.1 GCA_030538335.1 Allobrachymonas sp.
TGTGGATATGGCCGATGTGGACGAAATCATTGAATCGCACCTGAAAAACGGCCAGATCGTCGAGCGCCTGCTGGTGCCGCCTGCGGCGGGCGCTTGAATCGGAGCACAGGATACAGTCCCCGGCCCTTCGACAAGCTCAGGGCGAACGGATCGGGTGGAGCTGATGATTCCTTGAAACAACCTTCAACGTAACGTTAGAACTTGAATTCAAAGGTCAAAGAATATGCGCCCATCAGCTAGAGCAATCCGTATTTGGCTAATTGCAATTGGAGGGTCGCGGTTGTTCTCACACATCCTATATTGGTTTAGCCGTATAACTGTACCCAAGCTTAATGGGCGCACTCCTCGTGAATTTACGCCTCATGAGTTACTTTGGTTTGCCACGGCGGTGTTTATAACATTTGCCTTTATTTATATTGGCGTGACATTTACCAAATCTATCGAAAAACATGCAAACTTCGTCAGTGTAATTATTGCTGCTTACGGGGTGATGCCGCTCGTTTTACTGGTGCTGGCTGCACCTTCAATTTTTAGTCGCTTGGGTAATTTGCCGTCTCATGTCATTACCTCATTGGGGGTCCATGTGTTGAACATTCTCATAGCCTACTACCTCTTCAGCGGAGTTCGGCGCCTGGCTCTTCACAACAATCTGCATGCTGCTACATGAGCAACGCGAGTTCTAACCCTTCGGTCAACCGGACAGCTAAAACGCTACGTGGTTCGCCTTCCCTCCGCGCTTCGCACTCCGGCTCCGGTTACCTCCACCGATGAGCACGCCCACCCACACCCTGACGCTGCAAGGCAGCGCAGGCCCGATCGAAGCGCTGCTTGATCCCCCACCAGAAGGCACTGCGCCACAAGGCGTAGCCGTCATTGCGCACCCGCATCCCCTGCAAGGCGGAACCATGCAGAACAAGGTGGTGCAGACGCTGGCGCGGGCGTGCGCACAGGCGGGGTGGCAGGCCATCCGCTTCAACTTCCGCGGCGTGGGTGCCAGCGCGGGCAGCTACGACGAAGGGCGCGGTGAAACGGGCGATATGCTGGCCGTGATTGAACAGGTAGCCGCACCCGGCCAGCCGCTGGTACTGGGTGGTTTTTCGTTCGGCACCTTTGTGGCCTGCAACGCCGCACACACCTTCACACAGGCCGCATCTCCTGCGCATCCACTCAAGCACCTGCTGCTGGTGGGCACTGCCGCCAGCCGCTTTGCCATACCGCCCGTGGATGCGGCCCTGCACGCGCACACGCTGGTGCTGCATGGCGAACACGACGACGTGATACCGCTGGCCGATGTGCTTGCCTGGGCGCGGCCGCAGACACTTCCTGTCACCGTTGTGCCGGGGGGCGGGCATTTTTTTCATGGACAATTGTCCTTGCTCAAGCGACTGGTGCTGCAGCAATTGCAGACGCCGCCTGCGGCCCATTGAACCGGCACCCGTGATGTTTTGAGTCCCGTTCGGGCTGCGCTTGTCGAAGCCCACGCACAACACATTTCCCGTATGCGCGGGTATTTCAAAAAATCCTGAATACCGGCCTCACTGTTTCGTCTATGTCTCTTCTCACGTCCCACTCGTCTTCTTCCCGGCTGCGCTGTACGTTGGCCTGCACTCTCCTTTTTCTGGCAGGCGCCATGCCACCAGC
>JAUNUE010000030.1 GCA_030538335.1 Allobrachymonas sp.
AGCAGCGACTGATCGCGTTTCTCATCTTTTGACTGCAAGGGAGTAGATCGATGGCCCTGGACCGCATACAACCCGCCGAGCCAATCAACGTGCTTACCGGCGTGCCGCAAGAGGCGGCGTACAAACCCATGGCCCTGTTCAAGGGCAAGCACCTTGAAGTGGCGCGCATCGCACTCCAACCCGGCGCGGGCCTGCCCATGCACAAGGTCGCAGGCGAAATCACCATCCACTGCTTGCAGGGCCATTTGCTGGTCAACTCGGAAGGCAACGCCACCGCAGAGTTGCTGCCGGGTGAGTTGATCTACCTGCCGGGCGGCGTTCCCCACGACCTGCATGCGGTGGGGCAAGACGGCGTGGCCCTCGTGACCATCGCCTTGCGCAATGATTGACCCATTTATCAGAACAAGGAGTACACCATGAGCATTACCATGACCACGGCAGCCGCCGAACACGTGCAGAAAGCCCTGGCCAAACGCGGCAAAGGCGCAGGCGTGCGGCTGGGCATCAAGACCACGGGTTGCTCGGGTCTGGCCTACAACATCGAATACGTGGACGAGGTTGCGCCCGAAGACCAGGTGCTGGAGATGCACGGCGTAAAGGTGTTCATTGATCCCAAGAATCTTCAGTATCTTGAAGGCACCGAGATGGACTATGTGCGCGACGGGCTGAACGAGAGCTTTCGCTTTACCAACCCCAATGAAAAAGACCGTTGTGGGTGTGGGGAGTCGTTCCGGGTGTAATGCACAAGAGGAATCGAAACTACGTTAGGCTGCTCCGGCCATCCTTACCTGCATGACCACCACCTTGGAGAACTCAGTCCCGTTGTCTATGTGGATACCGCCCTTTGACTCACCGCCAGCGCACGCGCTAGCACACATCACGGCACGCAGCTTCGGACCGCCGCTTAATCCTACGCTACGGGTTACGCTTAACTTCCATCCCGATCGTTATCTTCACGGAATACCTATCTTAGCGGCGTTGGCTACCGACGGCATGTACCGCTCTCAGTTCGAGACCGGCACCAGTAATGGCGGACTGACCGCTTACCCTGGCGGTAATCGGTGGGCGTGGGAGAGCCGAATTTTTGGCGGCGCGTATGATGCAGCAGCACCATCGGATCGCCCAAAGTATGGCGCTCTGAATTACCGGCGACGGCTGGCTGGCGGATCACCGCGCTTCGGCTCTGCCCACCTGCGACTGCGGCCGGAAGTGCTACGGCGCACTACGTTCTGCTACCCTGACAGCGTTTTTGAGCCGACGGCTTTTGGCGTCTCCTCTCACATTTCACTTGTTGCGCAGGCAGAGGCCGACTCTCGGGACGCACTTGATGATTACATTGAAGCTCAGGTCCACGGCCCGCTATTTTTGGCCCGCGACGTCGAGGCCCTAGTTCTCGACCCCAGTTATCGGGGCACCTTAGTTGAGGAGCTCGCTAGTCGGCTCCCGTGCCCCATCGAGTGGCATCATGGCTTTCGCTTGCCGGTCGAGACGCTAAGGTGCCACCCTGAATACCGTGGTCCTGCATACGTGACGCTCGGAGAGGAGTTGGCACAAGATGGCGAGCTGACGCCGCTGGATTTGGGGAACGCCTCACGCACGGGACGGTACGATCCACAAGATCTCAAAATGGTGTGGCATTACGTCGCCAGATTTGGCGATCTTGAGAGGACAGGCACTCATGCTGGTCATGCGCAAGGAGCAGCCTAACAATTCGTTCAAGCCGATTCCGGCTTCGTGGATCGCCACGGGCGTGGTACGCTTACGCTACTACGCCGTGTCGCCCACTGCGCCTCTGGCTTAACTCAAGCGTTCCCGCGCAGGCGGGAATCTAGGGCTGGGGTAGAGTTGTTGCGGTTTTTTGTTGGGTGCAATCAAGCAACGCGTCAGGCAAATTGCTTGGCAACAAAATCCCAATCGACCAGCTTGTCGAGGAAGGTCTCGACATACTTCTTGCGTGCGTTGCGGTAGTCGATGTAGTAGGCATGTTCCCACACATCAATGCCAAGCAAGGCCTTGTTTTCAGTGGTGATGGGGTTGCCGGCTGGGCCCATGTTGACCACGTCCACGCCGCCGTCGGGTGTTTTTACCAGCCAGGTCCAGCCTGAGCCAAAGTTGCCCACGGCCGATTTCACAAAAGCCTCGCGGAAGGACTTGTAATCGCCCCATTTCCTGTTGATGGCATCGGCCAGCGCACCCTTGGGTTCGCCACCGCCATCTGCTTTCATACACGGCCAGAAGAATTCGTGGTTCATGATTTGCGCAGCGTTGTTGTAGATGCCACCGCTGGCTTTTTTCACGATCTCTTCGAGTGTCATCGACTCGAATTCAGTGCCTTTCTGCAAGTCGTTGAGGTTGTCAACGTAAGCCTGTACGTGCTTGCCATGGTGGTATTCCATGGTCTCCTTGCTGCAGTGGGGCTCCAGCGCATCGTGCGGGTAGGGCAGGGGTTTGAGTTTGTGTTCCATCAGCGACTCCTTTCTAAAGTGAGGGATAACTTCGGGAGCTTTTGCGCAAGCTCGGGTGCCAAATTCATTCTCCCACAAGGATGTTGCCCTTGAAGCAACAAGGATACTCGCTGGTAACAGGGCGTATCTGGTCAGACGATCTTGTCTTGCAGCAGCTTCTCCACTTCAACGCGCAACGATTCGGGCGTGAGGCCATCGGGCGAAAGGGGCTGGCCGATGTTCAAACCCACGCGGCTGAAAAATCCGCGGCGGAACGGCGCGCTCATGGCCTTGCCGCCTTCCACCCGGCTGAAGAAGGAACCCCACAGGTTTTGCAGCGCCATCGGCACCACGGGCACAGGCTCTTCGTCGAGGATTTTGCGGATGCCATGCTTGAACTCGCCCAATGTGCCGTCGGTGGTCAACCGCCCTTCGGGAAAAATGCCCAGCAAATCACCTTCGCGCAGCACCTGCACGGCGCGCTGCATGGCAGCTTCGTACACGGCGGCGTTTTCTTTTGGGCTGCACACGGGTATGGCACGGGTGGCGCGGAACAGCAGGCCGAGCACCGGCGCACGGAAAATGCGGTAGTCCATCAGAAAGTAGATCGGGCGCGGGCTGGCGCTCAGCAGCAGTACCGCGTCGGCAAAACTCACATGGTTGCTGGCCACAATGGCAGCGCCTTCTTGCGGAATGTGGTGGTCACCGCGCACCTTGAAGCGGTAGATGCAGTAGGTAAGCACCCACGCCACCAGGCGCAGCAGGTACTCGGGCACCAGCGTGAACAGGTAGATGCACACGCCCACATTGAGCAGCGCCAGCAGCAGGATGATGCGGGCAATCGACCAGCCTGCGCCAATCAGCAAGCCTGCCAGAATGGCGCTGGCAATCATGAACACGCTGCCCAGGATGTTGTTGCTGGCGATGATGCGCGCACGGTATTGCGGCGGGCAGCGCAGTTGCACCAGCGCATACATCGGCACGCTGAAAATGCCTGCGCTCATGGCCAGCACAAACAGGTCGGCCAGCACGCGCCAGTGCGTATGCAGTTGGAAGAAGGCGCCCAGGCTGTAGTATTCGGCGGGTGCGGGCAGGCGTTGCACGCCGCGCAATGCAAAGTACAGATCTGCCATGGCCAACGTCATGCCCAGCGCGCCGATGGGCACCAGGCCAATCTCCACATTGTTGCGCGAGAGTTTTTCGCACAGCAGCGAACCCACGCCAATGCCGAACGAAAACATCACCAGCAGCAGCGAGGCCACCTGCTCGTCGCCGTGCAGCACGTCTTTGGCCAGGCTCGGGAACTGGCTCAAAAACATCGCGCCCACAAACCACATCCAGCTGATGCCCAGCAGCGAGCGGAACACAGCCGGGTAGCGGCGCGCAATCTGCAGGTTGCGCCAGGTCTCGGAGACGGGATTGGGGTTGATGCGCAAATCAGGCGACATGGCCGGTGCAGGCGGCACGGCACGCGCAGCCACATAGCCGATCAGCGCCAGTACCACGCAGGCCACGGCCACGCTCATGCGGCCCACGTTGGGCAGCGCCATCAGCACGCCACCGGCGAAGTTGCCCAGCAGGATCGCGACAAAGGTGCCGGTCTCGACCAGGCCGTTGCCGCCCGTGAGTTCCTTCTCATGCAGCACCTGCGGCAACAAGGCATATTTCACCGGGCCGAACAGGGTGGACTGCACGCCCATCAAAAACACACAGGCCAGCAGCACCGGCACGCTCACGATATAAAACCCCCAAAAAGCCACTAGCGTAATCAGCAGCTCAAACAGCTTGGCAAAACGGATGATGCGGTCTTTGGGGTATTTGTCGGTCAACTGCCCGCTGGTGGCCGAAAAAATCAGGAATGGTGCAATGAACACGGCGCTGATCACCAGCCCGGCCTGCGCGGGCGGCAGCCAGTCCAGTTGCATCTGGTACGTGACCATGACCGTGAGCGCAAACTTCATCAGGTTGTCGTTGGCGGCACCAAAAAACTGGCTGGTAAAGAAGGGCGCGAAGCGGCGCTGGCCCAGCAGGGCGAACTGGTTGTGGGCGATGGGGGTGGATGCGTCTTTCATGGCGTCTTTTTCAAAAAAGGTGTGCGCATTGTGGGTGAAAAAGCAGGCGGAAATGCACTTGAAGTGTGTGCAGTATCGTTATGCGCTACCCGCAGTAACCCGCACCTTGACGCGGCATGGCGTCGCGGGCGTGCTGTGTGGCTGTCACTTCTGTATTTGCCACCGCTGCGTGATTTTTCCGTCTTGTAAATGCCAACCCGCGCTGGCCATGGCGCGGGCCTCGGCTTCGTCGTGCGTGACCAGCAGCGCCGCCATGCCTGCTTCGGCAATGCGCTGCTTGAATTCTTCGCGCAAACGCAGGCGCAGTTCGGCATCGAGCGCCGAAAAAGGTTCATCCAGCAACAGCGCACGTGGCTGGGTGATGAGCGCGCGCGCCAGCGCCACGCGCTGCTGCTCGCCGCCCGAAAGTGTCCATATCCGTGCCAAGGCGTGCTGACCCAAACCAAAGCGTTCGAGCAAGGCGCGCGCCTGCTCCCGTGCCGCGGCCTTGCGCTGGCCCTGTTCGATCAGGCCAAACGCCACGTTGTCTTGTACGTTGAGGTGGGGGAACAGCGCAAAGTCCTGGAACATCAAGGCAAAGCGGCGCTGCTCGGGCGGCAGCGCGGTCACGTCCTGCCCGTTGAAGCAGACGCAGCCACTGTCTGCCGTCTCAATACCCGCAGCGATTTTGAGCAGCGTGCTTTTGCCGCTGCCCGATGCGCCCAGCAACGCCACAGTTTGCCCCGGTGGCACCTGCAGGCTGATGCCATCGAGCAAAGGCGCTGCCGTGGGTGGGCCAAAGCGTTTGGTGATGTGGCGCAGTTCGAGCATGGCTTATTGTTCTTCCAGAAGAATTTCTATGGCATTGGATTCTCCGTTCGGGCTTAGCCATTCGACTTTGCGCATGACAGGCCTGTCGAAGCCCTTTCCTTGCTAGCAAGCCCTTCGACATGCTCAGGGCGAACGGATATTTGAATGGTCTTGAGTTTGACGATGTTGGGTCGAGTGGTGACTTGTATGGGGCAAAGCAGAACCGCGCCCTTCAAGCAGCGTAAAGGTTGCCAGTGTCAGCAGCATCAGCAAAGCCGACAGCAGCATCGCGGCGTCAAGCTGCGCTTCGCCGGGGCGCCCCAGATGCGTGTTGATCAGCGTGGTCAGCGTCGTCCATTCAGGGCGGCTCAGGAACAGGCTAACGGCAAATTCGCCCAAAGCGGTGGCTGCGGCAAACGCCATGCCCCGGCGCAGCGCAGGCAGTATCAGCGGCAAGGTCACGCGCCAGAATACACGCCAGGGTCTGGCGCCCAATGTGGCTGCGGCCTGCGCATACGAAGCGGGCAACTGATCCAGCGCTGCCGACAGTGCGGTTGCCACAAATGGCGTGGCCAGCAGCGTGTACGCGCCCAGCAAGATCACGAGGCTGGCCGACCATTGCGGATAGAGCAGCAACAGGCCAAAGGCAATCATGATCGGCGAAGCCACCAGGGGCAAAAAGCTCGCAGCACGCGCTGCCACCTTGCCCCAGCCCGTCGTGCGGCTGGCATGCACCGCCAGCGCATGCAACACGCCGAGCAGGGTGGCAAACACCACTGCGGCACTGGCAAACACCGCTGTGTTGCGCAAGGCCGAGATGGTTTCTTCATTCTGCAGCACGGCCATGCTGCCCGCGTCCAATGCCTGCAGGGCACGCCACACAATGGCCAGCAAAGGCGCGCCGCACACGGCCAGCAGCACCAGCAAGGCAAGGGTCAAGGTGCTGCGTTGCACCCAGGTCTGCACGGGTTTGCGCGGCAGCGGCACGGTGCGTGCGGGGCTTGCCAGGTTTTGCTCGATCCAGGCGTAGGCCAGTGCAGCCAGCAGGTTCACGCCCAGCGTCCACAAGGCCAGGCGGCTGGCTTGCGCCAAGGCCAGTTCGTGCGCGACCAGGCGGTAGATTTCGACCTCCACCGTGGCATAGCGTTGCCCGCCCAAGACCAGCGCCAGGCCAAAGCCCGAAAAACAGTAGAGAAACACCAGGCACAGGCTGGATGCCAGCCGGGGCAGCATCATTGGCCATTCGATGCGCCAGAAGGCGCGCCAGGCGGTGGCGCCCAGCGTGCGTGCGGCGGCCAGCCGGGTCTGGCTGACCTGCTCCAGCGCCTCAACCCCCGCACGCACCACCAGGCACAGGTTGAAAAACAGGTTGCCGTACAGCAGCAGCCAGGGCGTTTCTTCCAGCTCCACGCCTGCGGCCAGCAGCGGTGCGCCCAGCCAGCCACGCGGTCCCCACAGCGCCAGCACGCCCAAGGCCGCCACCAGTGTGGGCACCACAAAGGGCAGCATCAACAGGCGCAATACCCAGGCGCACCCCGTGAATTGCCAACGTGCCAGCACCCAGGCCAGTGGCACGCCGAGCAACAGTGTCAGCCCACAGGTGATTGCCGCTTGCAGCAGCGACCAACCCATGCGCCAGCGCAGATCGGCATCTTGCCAGATCGACCAGATGCTGCTTGCTTCTTCACCACCATTCAAAGCCGCCTCGTCGGGCAGGCCCAGGGCGAGATCCTGTCCCCAAAGACCTTCCCACACCAGCCGCAGCGTGGGCGCCAGCAGCATGGCCAGCATGAACAGCGTGGGCAGCAGCGCCAGTAAGACAGGTGCCCAGCGGCGAACCATCAAGTCATTGGAGGGAACAGGCCTTGTCTGCATGACGCTGGTGCAAATCCCGGTTTACGAAACTGCCCCCTCTCCCGCCTGGCGAGAGAAGGCAGGGGTGAGGGGGTTCGTGTTTTGCATTCCATGGATTATTTGTTCAACGTCTGCCCTCACCCTAACCCTCTCCCACAAGTGGGAGAGGGAGCCAAACCTGCGCCGGGATAGGGATGCACCTGCAGACAGATCAACCCGATCTATTTCAACACGACGGCGTTCCAGCGCTGCAGCCAGCGGCGGGCGTTGGCGTGCAGTTGGGCAGTGGGCAGGGTGTTGAAGGTTTTGGGCTCTTCGGCGTGCTGCTGCAGCACCTCCACATGTTTGGCAGTGGCTTCTGCCGGGTACATCCACATGCTGGTTTGCAGCTCACGCTGTGTACCGGGGGTGCGCAAAAATTCGATGAATTTGGCGGCGGCCTCGCGGGCTGCCGGGTTACCGCCTTTGAGCAACGCCACGCCTTCGACCTGGCGGAACACGGCGCCATCGAGGAACAGGTTGGCCGTGGGCGAGGCTGTGATTTTTTCCTTGCTGTAAAAAACCTCTGCCGCAGGGCTGGTGGCATAGCTCACCACGATGGGGCGTGTGCCGCCGTTTTTGCTGAAGTCCTTGTAGTAGGCGTCGCTCCAGCCGCCGGCCACTTTCACGCCGTTGGCGCGCATGGCCTTCCACCAGTTGAAGGCTCCCTGTTCGCCCAGCCCGGCAATGGTGGCGAGCAAAAAAGCCTGGCCGGTGCTCGATGTCGCGGGGTTTTGCACTACCAGCAGTTTGTTGTAGGTGGGTTTGGTCAGGTCTTGCAGCGAGGTGGGCAGCGGCAGGTTCTTGTTGGCGAACCAGGCCTTGTCGATGTTGAGGTTGACGTAACCGTAATCCACCGGCACCACGCCTGCCAGCATGCCGTTGGCGTCGGCCTTGTCGCCCATGCTGGCAAGGGCCTTGCGCCTGGATGCCGGGCCGGTGTAATTGTCAAGAATGCCTGCTGCCATCGCACGCGGCAACAGTGTGTTATCGATGCCATACACCACGTCGGCCACGGGCTTGCGGCGCGTGAGGATGAGCTTGTTGAGCATCTCGCCCGCATCGCCGCCTTTGGTGATTTGCAGCCTGACGTTGGCATCTTTCTCGAACTGTGCCAAGTGCTCCTTGGGCAGGCTGAACGAGCTGTGCGTCATCACGCGCAGCGTGACCGGCTGCGCGGCTACGGTGGCCGAAAAAGCCAGCGCCAGAGACACACAGGAAAAAGCAAAAAACCGTCGTTGCATGGAAAGCCTCTTCATCAAAAACGCCGCATAGCTTGCGTCATGAAAAAGGAGCCGGGCGGCATGCAGCCTGGCGGTTTTCGTCACGCTCCCTACGCTGGCACAACCCAGATCAGGTCATGGGGTATGTCTCAGCCGCCTGCATGGCAAGCGGCACCCCCGGTGAAGCGGATCATTGTACGCGGGTTGGTGAAGAAGGGGTTGTGGAGCGGGCGATGGGAATCGAACCCACGTTATTTGCTTGGGAAGCAAGAGTCCTTCCATTGAACGACGCCCGCGCAGGAGATGGGCATTGTAATCAAGGATGGCTGCGTGCGGACAAAGCCTGCCTCAAAAATCCGGTGCGCGTTTTTCCATGAACGCCGCAATGCCTTCGCGGTGCTCGGGGCTGTCGGCGTAGGCATAGACGGCTGGATCAACAGGAGCACTTCTGCCTGCGGCGTGTAAGGCGCGGAAGGTCTGCTTGCCCATGCGCAGGCTGGCAGGGCCCAGCGTGCAGATGCGTGCGGCGGTGCGTTCGGCATCGGCTTGCAGGGCATCGGCATCTGCCACGGTGCGGGTAAGGAAGCCGCGTTGCAGCATGTCGGGTGCGCTGTAGAGGGCGGCTTCGAACAGGATCGAGCGGGCGCAGGTTTCGCCCAGCGTATGCGCGAGCAGCGTGGCTTCGCGCGGAGCCATGGGAAAACCCAGTTTTCCGATCGGTGCGCCGTAACGGCTGCCGGTGGTGGCAATGCGGATATCGCAACAACTGGCAATTTCCAGCCCCGCGCCCATGCAGTTGCCGTCGATGGCGGCAACTACGGGGCAATCGCAGGCGAGCATGGCCGACAGCGCGCCCCACACGTCTTCTTCGTGAAAGGTGCGTAGCGCCTCTGCATCAAAGCGGAAAGACGGGTATTCAGCAATGTCCCCGCCCGCGCAGAAGTGGCCTGCTACACCTTGCACCACCACGCAGCGCAGCGGGTCTGCCGCTTGTGTTTGCGCCTGCAGGTCAAGAAATACCGCGCGCAACTGCCGCCACATGGCGCGCGACATGGCGTTGAATTTGCCTGCGTGCTGCAGCGCGACATGCGCCACCCGCGCGCCGGGCGTGGGTTCAGTTTGGCAAAGAATTTCGGCCACGGCAGGCCTCACACTTTTTCGGCGGGCGGGTGGGTATGCGCCCACCACCATAGGGCCATGCCACCCAGAATCATGGGAACACAGAGCCATTGGCCCATGCTCAGGCCCAAGCCGAGCAGACCCAGAAAATCATCCGGCTCGCGGAAATATTCGGCAATGAAGCGGAACACGCCATAACCGATCAGGAAAGCCGCCGACACCTTGCCCCGGCTCGGCCCTTTGCGTGCGTACAGCCACAGGAGGATGAAGAGCAACAGCCCTTCGAGCAGCACCTGGTAGAGCTGTGAGGGGTGGCGCGGAATGTTGGTTTGGCTTTGCGGAAACACCATCGCCCAGGGCAGGTCAGGGCTGGCAGGTCGTCCCCATAATTCACCGTTGATGAAGTTCCCAATGCGCCCCGTGGCCAGGCCTGTGGGCACGCAGGGCGCGACGAAATCAGACACCTCCAGCCACGGCCGCTGGCGCTTCCAGGCAAACCAGGTGAACATGGCCAGCACGCCCAGCAAGCCGCCGTGAAAGCTCATGCCGCCTTCCCATACCTTGAAGATGTTGAGGGGGTGCGCCAGGTATTCACCGGGCTTGTAGAACAGCACATAGCCCAGCCGTCCGCCAAGGATGACGCCAAAGATGCCCGCCAGCAACAGGTCTTCGACATCGGTCTTGCGCCACAGCCCCTGCTCGGCCAGACTCGCATACGGCGGGTGGCGCAGCCGCAGGCGGCCCAGCAGCACAAACAACAAAAAGGCCGCGAGATAACTCAGGCCATACCAATGCACGGCCAGCGGGCCGATCTGGATGGCGACGGGGTTGAATTGCGGGTGGGTCAGCATGATTTGGATTGCCCTTGGTCAAAGACCAGTTCCTGTACGCCATTGGCCGTGCCCAACAGGCAGACATCGGCCTTCTGGTGGGCAAACACACCCACGGTAACCACGCCGGGCCATTGGCTTGTTTCGTTCTCGAACGCGAGCGGATCGGTGATGCGCAGGCCGTGCACATCCAGCAGGTGCTGGCCGTTGTCGGTAACCAGCGGCTCGCCATTGGCCTGCAGGCGCAGGCGGGCGTCGCCGCCCATGCGGGCAAACTGCCGGGTGATCTGGGCCGCAGCCATGGGGATGATTTCCACTGGCAGCGGAAAGGTTCCGAGCACTTGCACCCGCTTGCTGTCGTCGGCAATGCAGATGAATTTTCTGCTTTGTGCAGCCACGATTTTTTCGCGGGTAAGCGCGGCACCGCCGCCCTTGATCATGTAGCCGCTGCCGTCAATTTCGTCAGCGCCGTCGATGTACACGTCAAGCACTTCCACCTCATTGGCTTGCAGCACGGCAATGCCCAAGGCGCGCAGCCGCTCGGTGGAGGCGTTGGAGCTGCTGACCGCGCCGCGCACGGTGCTTTTGATGGTGGCGAGGGCTTCGATGAATTTGTTGACGGTGGAGCCGGTGCCCACGCCGATGATGCTGTTCGGGGTGATGTAGCGCAGTGCGGCCTGGGCGACAAGGGTTTTGCGTTCGTCCTGGGTCATATTGTTTGCATTTACAGAGATAGGATATTGATGACAATCAATTATTCGCCGTTTGCTTTTCTTTTGTAGACAAAATAGGAAAAATAGTAATTGAGGGTTATGTTCCCTGCTATATATATTGCAGAGCAAGCTGCCATAATAATCAGCCAACCCATAAATGGCAGAGGCTTTGTGTAGTGCTCAAAAACATACATCAATAACCAGTAAGCGGCAGCGCTGGGTATCAGAGCAAGGGCAAAACCAGAAAAATCATAGAGATAATCGAGCGTCAAGTCTTGCCCGCAGTTTTTACAGTGCCACTGACGCTGTCTTTTACCTGTTATTAAATCCACAATATCCGGTTCAAGCTCTTTGTCGCATTTGGGGCAAAAAGCTCCTGCTATTTTCATAGTAAATCAGCTTGGAGTTTTTCTAATAAGGGCTACGAACGGTAATCCGCATTGATGCTCACATAGTCGTGGCTCAGGTCGCACGTCCATACCGTGTCGCTGGCGGTGCCGCGGCCCAGGTTCACGCGCACGGTGATTTCGCTTTGCTTCATCACCTGCTGGCCCTGCTCTTCGCGGTAGGTGGGGTTGCGCCCGCCGCGGGTGACGACGTGTACGTTGTCGAGGTACAGCTCGATTTTTTCCTGATCCAGATCGTCGATGCCCGCGTAACCCACCGCAGCCAAAATGCGGCCCAGGTTCGGGTCGCTGGCAAAGAAAGCAGTTTTGACGAGCGGCGAGTGGGCAATGGCGTAGGCGGCCTTGCGGCATTCTTCCTGCGTCTGGCCGCCTTCCACCGTAATGGTGATGAACTTGGTCGCGCCTTCGCCGTCGCGCACTATTGATTGTGCCAGTTGCTGCGCCACTTTAAGCATGGCGGCCTTCAGCGCCTGGCCTGCCGGGCTGGCCAGGTCGGTGATTTCGGCGTGTTGCGCCTTGTTGCTGGCCATGATGACGAAAGAGTCGTTGGTGGACGTGTCGCCGTCGATGGTGATGCGGTTGAACGAGGCGTCGGCCAGTTCCTGCGCCAGTTGCTGGATGGCTGCAGGCGCCACGCGCGCATCGGTGGCGACAAAGCCCAGCATGGTGGCCATATTGGGGTGGATCATGCCTGCGCCCTTGGCGATGCCGGTGATGTGTACCGACGTGCCGTCGATCGTGGCACTGGCGCTGCAGGCTTTGGGCACGG